>JBJERT010000027.1:0-37979 GCA_051882435.1 Faecalibacterium sp. | reverse complement strand
ATCCTGTGGTGGTTCGTGTGGCTGGGAGCTTTGGTCTGTGTGGCAGGGCTGGGCAGTCAGATGCGGTGGCAGCGCCTGCTGGAAGCTGCCGCCAGCCTGCGGGGGCAGACACCGCCCATGCTGCCCATGTATGCCGAATACTTTGCTCTGCCGCTGCTGGGGGATCCACGGACCTGTCGCAAGGGTGCAGGGCTGCCGTTTGTGGGCTTTGGTGTGCAGGCAGTTTTTGCTCTGGGCATGGAACTGCTGTTTGGCCCCATGACTTCCAGCAGCTATACCGGATATGAGCTGCTGCGGGCGTGGGCTATGGGGGTGTTCTCCCGGATGGATGCGCTTCTGGTGCTGTTCTGGCTGGCGACGGCACTCTACCGCATCTGCTTTTTGAGCTGCGTTCTGCGCCGCGTATGCCAGCGTCTGCTGGCTCCTGTCGGGGCAGGGCCGGCGAAAGGAGAAGCAGCATGAGCCGCCGCAGGTCGGGACGTGCCCGGAGGATCGGGACGGGAGCTTTGCTGATCTGGTGCCTGCTTTTTCTGCGCTGCGAGACCACCGAGCAGAGCATGATCCGCGCAGTGATGCTGGAGCGCAGCCCGCAGGGCTGGACGGCGGGCCTGATCTATCAGGCGCCGGAGGCGTCAGCGGATTCCTCCGAGGCAGTGGCCGAAGTGCGTTTTGCTGCCGCGGAGGACGAAACGCTGGCCAAAGCTCTGGCCGCAGCCGAAAAGGCACTGCCCCAGAAAGCAAACTACCGCCTGTGCGATTACCTTTTGCTGGCGCAGGGAGCCAGAATGGACCTGCTGGATGAGTATGAACAACTCGTCCTTGCGCAGCAGTGCGGCCGGATCTCGGCACGGGTGCTGAGCTGCGGCTTCAGCTGTTCCGAACTTTCGGAGCAGAGCGAGGAGGTGGACGCATTGCCGGAGGCACTGCTGCAATGCGTCAAAAACAGCGCCGCCGCTGCGCCGCATTTGTATGACCGTCGGGCAGGCTGTCTCATGCCGCGGCTCGTGCTGACCGAGGAAGATGCCGCTCCGGCAGAGGAGGGCGTGTTCCTCTCTGCTTCCGGTGAGCTTTTGCTGGATGCTGCGCAGACCTCTGCGGCCCGGCTTCTGGCAGGGGCAGGGGAGACGTATACCTTTTGGCTGGATGGCCGCCGGGTCACGCTGCGCTGCCGCGGTCGTGCCGTGCAGCCGGAAGCAGACGGTTCCTTCACGATCGAACTGGATTGTCAGAGTGCCGCAGGTGCGCAGCCGCCGGATGCAGTGCAGTGCGAGGCGCTGGAGCAGCTCTGTGCCCGGACGGTACGAGCATTCTGGGACAGAGGCATAGACCTTGCCGGTCTGGGAGCTGCGAAAGCTCTGCGCAACATCCGCACCGACTCTCTGGAACCAGCAAAAAACGCCTGCCCGGAGGTACGGACAGACGTCAGGCTGCTGTTTGATTTTTAGTGCGCAGTCTCAAATGTGACCGTGATCGTGGTCCCCACGTCTACCTCGCTTTCCAGATGGATGCGGGCATTGTGGATCCGCGCGATGTGTTTGACGATGGCCAGACCCAGCCCGGTGCCGCCGGTGGCCTTGCTGCGGCTCTTATCGACCCGATAAAAGCGCTCGAATACGCTGTCCTGTGCCTCCTTCGGGATGCCGATGCCGGTGTCCTTTACGGTCAGAGTACAGTGTCCGTCCCGGCCGCAGCCTACCAGAAGCTGGACCTTTCCGCCGGGGCGGTTGTAGCGGATGGCGTTGTCGCACAGGTTCTGGCACAGCTCGTCCAGCAGGGCACGGCTGCCCGAAACGGGGGCGCTCTCGCCCAGGCAGGTCAGCGTCACATAGGCGCGGCGGGCATTCACCCGCTGGCGCTCCGCGCATTCCCGGGCCACTTCCAGCAAGTCCACTGTTTCCATGGCGGGCTCTTCGCCCGCCCCGCTTACATCATCCAGATGGGAAAGCTGCAGGATGTCATTCACGAGCTGGATCATCCGGGCCGCCTCCTCGTGGATCTTGCGGCTGAAAGCCGGAATATCCTCCGGTTTCGCAATGCCGGTCTCGATCAGCTCCGCATACCCGGAGATGCTGGTAAGAGGCGTCTTTAATTCATGGCTGACGTTGGCAGTGAACTCCTGCCGCATTTTTTCGTTGTTTTCCCGCAGGATGCGGTCGGAGTGGATGCTCTCGGCAAAAGGGATCAGCTCCCGGTAGGGCACATGATCCTGGATATGGTCGAGATCGTCGGTCATGTGAAGCACCGGCTGCACCAGACTGCGCGTGAGAAGCCCGGCGGAGCCTGCCGCGATGGCCATCAGCACAAGGCAGCTCAACAGGATGGCGGGCAGTGCTGCGTCGTAAATCGACCACAGCGTCTCCGAATCCTGTGCCACACGCAGGATGCTGCCGTCCGGCAGCATCCGGGCGTAATAATAGGTCTGGAACCCCATCGTATGGGAATCGCGCTGAGCGCGGCCCTCGCCGGTGTTCAATGCCTGCTGGATCTCCGGGCGGGAAAGGTGATTCTCCATCGGCTGCGCGGTGGCGGATTCAAACAGGACGGTGCCGTCCGGTGCGATCAGAGTAATGCGCAGTTCTCCGGCCACAAAGCCCGCAAGCTGTTCCGGCGTATCAATGACAGAGCAGCCTGCGGCGACCAGATCGGTCTTGGATTCCAGCGCGGCCCATGCCTGCTGTGTGAACGCCTTGTGAAAGACGAACAAACACAGCGCTGCCGTGCAGACCAGCCCCAGGAACCCCATGAGGAAAAGCCGATAGCTGATCTTTTCCTCCATGCTGCGCGGTTTCATTCGGTTTCGGCCTCCCCGCTGTCTGTCAGCTTATAACCCACCTTGCGCACGGTGCAGATATACCGCCCTGCGTCGCCCAGTTTTTTGCGCAGAGTGCGGATGTGCATATCCACCGTGCGGCTCTCCACCGGGATGTCCGTGCCCCATACCACCTGCAAAATGGTATCGCGGGTCACGACAAGGCCGACGTTTTCCAGCAGCAGACGCAGCAGGCTGTATTCTTTATAGGTCAGATCCACCGGCGTACCGCTCACTGTAACGCTATGGCGGGCGTTATCCAGCACGATCTCCTGAAAGGTAAAAACGTCCGGCCTGGCTTCCGGGGCCGAGCGGCGCAGTGCCGCCCGCACCCGGCTGAGAAATTCCATGATGCCGAAGGGCTTGGTAATGTAGTCATCCGCTCCGCAGTCCAGGCCCCGCACAGTGTCCAGTTCGCTGGATTTGGCGGTCACCATCAAGATGGGCATGCGCCGCAGGGAAGGGGTGTTGCGCAGCTTTTTGAGGATGGAAAATCCGTCCTCGCCGGGAAGCATCACATCCAGGATCACCAGCTCGGGGGCGGCGGCGCGCATCGCCTGCCAGAACGGTTCGGAGGACTCGAACCCGCTCACCTCATAACCGCTGGATTCCAGCGCATATTGCTCCAGCTCCCGGATGGCGGGATCGTCTTCTACGATATAGATCATGCCTCAGGCTCCTCTGTAGTTCCAGTTTCGGGGAAAAGATAGCGTTCACGGTAGCGATCCAGACGCCGCTGGAAGGCTTCGCTCTCCTGCGTGTCCTTGCCGTGCCGCAGGTCGTTCAGATATGCATGGGTGTCAAAGCTGTCCTGCGCCACCTCGATCTGCGCAACCGCCACATTGCTGCAATGGTCGCACACGCGCTCGTAGTTGGTCAGCAGGTCGTCCAGCACAAAGCCATACTCGATGGAACAGCTGCCGGCCTGCAGGCGTGCGATGTGCCGTGCCTTGATGGCGCGCACCAGCTCGTTCACCACGGTCTCCAGCGGCTCGACCTTGGCGGCCAGATGCAGGTCGTCCTTGCGGAAGGCTTCGGTCGTGCGGTCCAGAATATCCTGCACGGCATCTTCCAGCACCTGCAATTCTTCCCGCGCGTCCTGCGAAAAGCAGACATCCTTTGTGCGGATCTCCTCTGCCGACTCCACCAGATTGACGGAGTGGTCGCTGATACGCTCGAAATCGCTGATCGTGTGCAGCAGTGTGTTCACGCTCTGGCTGTCCGCGTGGCTCAGCGGGCGGCTGGACAGCTTGACCAGATAGGTGCCCAGCGCGTCCTCATAGCGGTCCACCTCGCTCTCTTGTGCCCGGACCTTTTCGGCCAGGGCATCGTCCCAGGTGTGGGTCAGGCTCATGGCCTGAACAACGCCGATGCGGGCCAGCTCGGCCATATCGGCAGTGGCGGCGCGGGCACGCTCCACAGCCACAGCGGGAGTGTTCAGCAGGCGGTCATCCAGCAGAGAGAAGTGTTCCTTCTCTGCGTCGTCGGGGATCGTGAGGACGGCCAGCTTTTCCAATACGCCCGCAAAGGGCAGCATCACCAGAGTGGTGCAGAGGTTGAAGATGGAATGCACCACCGCGATGCCCCATGCGGCGATGGTGTCGTTCACAAAGGTGAAGTGCAGCACCGCATTCAGACCATAGAACGCGATCAGGAACAGCATCACACCGATGATGTTGAAGTACAGGTGCACCATGGCAGCGCGGCGGGCGTTTTTGTTCGCGCCCACGGAGGAGAGCAGCGCTGTGACGCAGGTGCCGATGTTCTGACCCATGATGATGGGGATCGCGCTGCCGTAAGTGATGACTCCCGTCGCGCTGAGTGCCTGCAGGATGCCGACGCTGGCGCTGGAGCTCTGGATCACGGCCGTGACCAGCGCGCCTACCAGAACGCCCAGCAGGGGATTGGAAAAACGTACGAACAAACTGGTGAACCATTCTTCGTTCTGCAGCGGCGCCACAGCGTTGGACATGGTGGTCATGCCGGTCATCAGTACGGCAAAGCCGATCAGGATGGTGCCGATGCCCTTCTGCTTTTCACTGCGTCGCATATACAGCAGAATGCCGATGAATGCCAGCACCGGGCTGAAGGTAGTGGGTTTGAGCATCTGGATGAACAGGCTGTCGCCCTCAAGGCCCGCCAGACTCAGCAGCCAGCTCGTGACCGTGGTGCCCACGTTGCTGCCCATGATGATGCCGATGGCCTGATGCAGCTGCATGATGCCGCTGTTGACAAAGCCGACCACCATGACCGTGGTGGCACTGGAGCTTTGGATCACAGCCGTGACGACCAGCCCCAGGAAAAATCCCTTGAGCGGGTTGTCGGTCAGGCGGCTCAGGATCTTCTGGAGCTGGCCGCCGGCCTGCTTTTCCAGCGCCTTGCCCATAATATCCATGCCGAACAAAAACAGCGCCAGACCGCCCAAAAGCGAAAAAACGTTAAAGATGGTCATTCCATTATCCTCACTTTGATCTTACAGGTTCATTGCCTTCGCTTTGAGTATACGGGCGAAATGTAAAATCGGAAACCGCCGGAATGTAAAACCAATGTAAAACGGAACAGACCTGTTATTATTATAAGCCCCTTTTCCGGTATTTCAATCCGTGTTGGCAAAAAATCCAAAAACCAACACCCGTCCATGCCCTTTTTCTGCTGTGGGGCGCAGCCCCCGCGCGCGGGAGCGCGCAAACCGGTGCCGCCAACCCCTGCCAACAAAAACAGGACCCGCACAAATGTGCGGGTCCCAGTGAAAAGCTTTTTCGGTTCCTTTTTCTCGAAAAAGGAACAAATCCCGTTCTCCACCTCCACCGCAGAAAAGATAACCGGGGGAATTGTTTTTCCTCAGAAAGTTTATTATAATAATAAAGAAAGCGCAAACTGCCCCGGTGTGCCGGGGGAATGACAGGAGGAACTGGCAGATGGCGAATTTTAACGTTTCGCTCAAGAACCTGACCGATCGCGTCAGCATGGAGGTCGTATATACCCCGCGTGAGCTGGAAAAGATCCGCGTCGAGATCGCGGAGGTCAACCGTCCGGGTCTGTTCCTGGCCGGATATTATGATTATTTCGATAAGCTGCGGCTCCAGATCATGGGCCTTGCGGAGATGAACTTCCTGTCCGGGCTGCCGGCAGAGCGCCGCTATGAAGCGCTGGACCAGTTGTTCCGCCAGCAGCCTCCTGCGGTCATCGTCTGCCGCAGCGAGGAGCTGACCCCTTTCCCGGAGATGCTGGAGCTGGCCCGGAAGCATGAGGTCGCGCTACTGCGCTCCAATGAGACCACCTGCACCCTGATGGGCAGCCTGATCAGTGTGCTGAATCTGGAGCTGGCGCCCCGCATCACCCGCCACGGCGTTCTGGTGGAGGTGTACGGTGAGGGCATCCTGATCCTGGGCGAAAGCGGCGTCGGCAAGAGCGAGCTGGCCATCGAGCTGGTGAAGCGCGGCCACCGCCTTGTGGCGGACGATGCCGTAGAGCTGCGCAAGGTGTCCAACCGCCAGATCATGGGCACTGCGCCGGAGAATATCCGCCATTTTATCGAGCTGCGGGGCATCGGCATCGTGAACGTTGCCCGCGTGTTCGGCGTGGGGGCCGTCAAGGTGAGCGAGAGTCTGGACCTTGTGGTCCAGCTCGAGGCGTGGGACCCCACCAAGAACTACCAGCGCACCGGTCTTGAGAGCGAATACTATGAGATTTTGGGCGTCAATATCCCCAGCACCAGCATCCCCGTTTCTCCCGGCCGCAATCTGGCGGTCGTTCTGGAGACGGCAGCCATCAATAACCGTCAGAAAAAGATGGGATACAATGCGGCCAAGGAGCTTCTGACCCGTCTGGGTCTGGAGGACGATCTGCTTTGATCTCAACCGATGCGGTAAACAGGAGAACTGGAGAATATGGAAGCATTCAAGCGCAGACTAAAAGAGGAAGCGATCCCGTTCCGGGAGCAGGAGCCGCTGGCCGCTCACTGTACGTTCCGTATCGGAGGCCCGGCGGAGCTGTTTGTCCAACCGGCGAGCGAGACTCAGCTCGTCCGTGCGGTTGCGCTCTGCCGGGAGCAGGGAGTGCGGTATTATCTGCTGGGCAATGGCAGCAACATCCTCTTTTCGGATGAGGGCTTCTGCGGCGCGGTCATCGACCTGACCGCGGTCAGCAGCCCGGTAGAACGTGTGGGCACCGTGCTGCGCGCCGGCTCCGGCACACGGCTCTCGGCTGTGTGCGCCGAGGCTTTGCGCGGAGGGCTGACCGGGCTGGAATTTGCCTATGGCATCCCCGGTACGGTGGGCGGCGCGGTCTATATGAACGCCGGAGCTTACGGCGGCGAGATCAAAGACGTCCTCACGCAGGTGCGTTTTCTGAACGCAGCGGGCAAGGTGGTCACAGTCCCGGCGGCGGAGCTGGAGCTGCGCTATCGGCACAGCGTTTTTGAGAGCAACGGAGGCGTCATCCTTGCGGCAGAGCTCCGGTTGACTGAAGGAGACACGGCGATGATCCGCGCCAGAATGGACGAACTGATGGCCTGCCGCGCGGAAAAACAGCCTCTTGACAAGCCCAGCGCGGGCAGCACCTTCAAACGCCCTGCGGGGGCTTTCGCGGCGGCTCTCATCGATCAGTGCGGGCTGAGGGGCTACCGCCACGGCGGTGCTGCGATCAGTGAGAAACACTGCGGTTTTGTAGTCAACCTTGGCGGCGCAAGCTGCGCCGACGTGCTGGCTCTGTGCTGCGAGGTATCTGCTATCGTAAAGGAAAAGACCGGGTACACACTGGAAAAAGAGATCCGGGTCGTGCCGTACCGCTGAGGTCAGAAACAAAAAAATCACAAAGGAACGTCAAAGGGAGATGTACCATGGAATTGTTGATCGTCAGCGGCTTGTCCGGCGCGGGCAAATCGGTCGCGATGAACGCGCTGGAAGATATCGGTTTTTTCTGTATCGATAATGTGCCGGCAGGACTGCTGCCCAGCATCCTTGCCTTTTCCCGTGCGGGAGATGGAAAATTGAAGCGTGTGGCTCTCTCAATGGATGTGCGCGGCTGCCGTTCTGCGGAAGAATTGGAAAATGCACTGGAGCAGCTGAAACAGCAGAGCGTGCCCTACAAAATTTTATTTCTGGACGCGCCGGACAAGGTGCTGATGCAGCGTTACAGCGCCACCCGACGCCGCCATCCCATCAGCATGATGGAGGGTGTCTCTATGGAGGAGGCCTTCGCGCAGGAACGCAAAGTCCTGCGCCCGCTGAAGGAACAGGCGGATTATTTTATTGATACGGAACTGCTCTCTACCGCTCAGAACAAAGAGCGTATCTGTGATCTGTTCCTGCAGAATGGCGGGGCAAAGGGTGCGATGCGTCTGACCATCCTGTCCTTTGGCTTCAAGCATGGCCTGCCGCCGGAGGCAGACCTTGTGCTGGATGTGCGCTGCCTGCCCAATCCCTTCTATGTCCCTGAGCTGAAGCACAAGACGGGGCTGGATCAGGATGTGGTGGACTATGTGATGGCCTCCCCGGAATCGCAGGAGCTTCTGCGGCGCTACGAGAGCTTTCTGGAGTGCGCGCTGCCGCTCTATGTCAAGGAGGGCAAGAGCCAGCTGACCATCGCGGTGGGCTGTACCGGCGGCAAGCATCGCTCCATCACGTTCGTGCGCAAGCTCGCCGCTTACTGTGAAGAGCTGGGCTATCAGCCCAACATGCAGCACCGGGACGTCAAGCGCTGAGAGAGAGGAAAACGGCGGGCCGCGGCCCGGAACGGAAAGAGGAATGACCATGAGCTTTGCATCCGAGGCGCGGGAGGAGATCGCGCGGCGCAGCCTGCAAAAGGATTGTTGTGTGCGCGCGGCGGCCTACGGCATCGCGTGCTTTGCCAAATATTTTGACGCGCGCGGCCTTGTGCTCCAGACGGAACAGGCACAGACCGCACATCTGGCACAGCAGCTCTTCGCCCGCTGCGGTGTGCAGGGAGAGATTTTGGAAAAGCAGCGTCCCAGTGGCATATTGTACGAATTTGGCATCCGGGCGCCCGGTCCGGTGGCCCGGATGCATGAGCTGTTCGGGACCACTGGGACCGAAACAAGCCTTCAGATCGATCCGCGGCTCATCCGCTGCCAGATGTGCGTCAGCGCTTACATTGGGACCGCTTTTCTGTGCGGGGGGACCGTGACCGATCCCCAAAAGGAATACAACCTCGAATTTCTGACCCCGCGTACTAACCTTGCCCGGGATTTTGAGGCATTGCTGGCAGAGCATGAGTTCTCGCCCCACCGGACCCGCCGCAACGGTGTCAATCTCATCTATGTCAAAACGGGGGCGAACGTGCAGAAGCTGCTGGCCTTTCTTGGCGCAGCAGAGGCCGCCGAGCGTCTGGAGGCACAGAAAGCGGTCAAGCAGATGCGCAACACCATCAACCGCCAGACCAACTGCGATACGGCCAACCTGAGCAAAACTGCCCGCGCCAACGCGCAGACTCTGCGGGCCATCCGCTACTTGCAGGCGCACGGCGCGCTGGAGGCTTTGCCGCCTCCGCTACAGGAAGCAGCGGCCCAGCGGCTTGCCCACCCGGATCTCTCCCTGACAGCGCTGTGCGGCTGCTTTGAGCCGGAAATGAGCAAATCCGGGCTGTCCCACCGTATGAAAAAGCTTGAGTCGCTGGCCGAAGCCCTGCGCCAGCGTCTGGAACAACAGGAGGAAGGACTTTGAGCGAGAATACAGAAGAAAGAACCGGACAACGCCCCTTTGTCCATCTCCATGTGCATACGGAGTACAGCCTTCTGGACGGCGCCTGCCGCATCGACCAGATGATGGACCGGGTCAAAGAGTGCGGCCAGACAGCCATCGCCTGTACGGATCACGGCGTCATGTACGGCTGCGTCCAGTTCTATAAAGCAGCCAAAAAGGCAGGCATCAAGCCCATCATTGGCTGCGAGGTCTATGTGGCGACCCGAACCCGCTTTGACAAGGTCAATAAGATCGATGGGAGCCACCACCTGATCCTGCTGTGCAAAAACGAGACCGGCTATAAAAACCTTATTAAAATGGTCTCCTCCGCATTCGTGGAGGGATTCTATTCCCGTCCTCGTGTGGACAAGCAGCTCCTGGAGCAGCACCATGAGGGCCTTATTTGTCTGTCCGCCTGTCTTGCAGGCGAGATTCCGCAGGCGCTGCTGGCGGGGGATTACGAAAAAGCCAAGTCGGCGGCGCTGTGGTATCGCGACCTGTTCGGCGAGGGGAATTTCTATATCGAGCTTCAGGATCACGGCCTCAAAGAGGACACGACGGTCCTACCTCAGCTGATCAAGCTGGCGCGGGAGACCGGCATCCCCATGGCCGCCACCAACGACGCGCATTATCTGCGCAAGGATGACGCCAAAATGCAGAGCATTCTGCTGTGCATCCAGACGGGCAAGACCATCCAGGACGCGGACAAAATGGAGTTCCAGACAGACGAGTTCTATCTCAAAACGACCGATGAGATGTATGATCTGTTCTCCATCGTACCGGAAGCCTGTGCTAACACGGCAAAGATTGCGGAACAGTGCAATTTCGATTTTGACTTTGGGCATACCAAGATCCCTTATTACAAGGCCCCCGGCGGCATGGACAATCAGGAATACTTTGAGAAGCTCTGCTGGGAGGGACTGGAGCGGCGTTATGGCGCAGATGTGCCGGAGGCGAACCGCGAGCGTCTGCGCTACGAGATCGGCGTCATCAAAACGATGGGCTATACCAACTATTATCTCATCGTGTTCGATTATATCAACTACGCCAAAAGCCAGGGGATCCCGGTGGGGCCGGGCCGCGGCTCGGGTGCGGGCAGCATCGCAGCCTACTGCGTCGGGATCACCGATATCGACCCCATCCGATATCACCTGATCTTCGAGCGCTTCCTGAACCCGGAGCGCGTCAGCATGCCGGACTTCGACGTAGATTTCTGCTACGAACGCCGACAGGAGGTCATCGACTATGTGAACCGAAAATACGGCGCAGACCATGTGGCGCAGATCGTCACGTTCGGAACGATGGCCGCGCGCAACGCCATCCGCGACGTGGGCCGCGTGATGGGGCTGCCGTATCAGAGCGTGGATGTTGTGGCCAAGCTGGTCCCGATGGAGCTGAAAATGACTCTGAAGCGCGCATTGGAGGTCTCCACCGAGTTAAAGCACCTATACGACACGGATCCCCAGGTCAAAGAGCTGCTCGACACTGCGGCCAAGGTGGAGGGGATGCCCCGCCATGCCTCCACCCATGCGGCGGGCGTGGTCATCACCCCCGAGCCGACCGATGAATACCTGCCTCTTGCCACCAACGACGGCCTGCCCGTAACGCAGTTCAATATGACCGAGATCGAGGAACTTGGCCTGCTCAAAATGGACTTTCTCGGTCTGCGCACCCTCACGGTCATCCGGGACGCGGAAACGGCCATTCGGAAAAGGGTGCCGGATTTTTCCATCGAGACGCTGGACTATGACGACGCCGCTACCTATCGGATGCTCAGTCAGGGAGAGACGGAAGGCGTGTTCCAGCTGGAATCCTCCGGCATGAAGCAGCTCCTGGTGGGCCTGCAGCCAAAGGATCTGGAAGATATCATCGCGCTGATCAGCCTTTACCGTCCCGGCCCGATGGACTCCATCCCGACCTACCTGCGCAACCGTCATGAGCCGGACAAGATCCAGTATAAAACGCCGCAGCTGGCGCATATCCTGGATGTGACCAACGGCTGTATCCTTTATCAGGAGCAGGTCATGCAGATCTTCCGGGAGCTGGCGGGCTTTTCCTTCGGCCAGGCGGACAACGTGCGCCGGGCCATGAGCAAAAAAAAGCATGCCGTCATGGAGGCCGAACGGGAGCACTTTGTCCACGGCAGCACCGAGCCGGGCCATGAGTGCCCCGGCTGCGTTGCCAACGGCATCCCGGAAAAGGTTGCGAATGAGATCTATGACGAGATGTCCAGCTTCGCGTCCTATGCGTTCAATAAAAGCCACGCCGCCTGCTACGCTTATGTGGCGTTCCAGACGGCCTATCTCAAGTGCCACTATCCCAGCGAGTTCATGGCTGCGCTGCTGACCAGCGTGCTGGACAACACGGACAAGGTCATCGAATATTCCAGCGAGTGCGCCCGGCTGGGCATCAAGGTCCTGCCGCCGGATATCAATGTCTCGGGCGGCGGCTTTACCGTGGATGCGCAGGGGCAGATACGCTTTGGCCTGAACGCAGTAAAAAACGTGGGCCGCAACCTTATCGAGCGGGCGGTGCAGCAGAGGCAGGAACGCCCTTACGCCAGCCTCTACGACTTCTGTAAGCGGATGTATGGCAACGAAATGAATCGCCGCGCCGTCGAGAGCCTGATAAAAGCAGGCGCGTTCGACTGTATGGGCGTCAACCGCCGCAGCCTGGTAGAGGCTGTGGAAGGCATCCTGAAAAGCGTGGAAAGCGATGTGCGACGCAACCTGGACGGCCAGTTGGACCTGTTCTCGGTCATGGGCGGAACAGAGCAGGGGAGCGGGGAGGACAATTATGAGGTGCGCCCCGTCCCAGAGTATACCCCGGCCGAGCTGCTCCAGCAGGAAAAGGAGGTCAGCGGGTTGTACCTGTCCGGCCACCCGCTGGACGCTTACCGGGAGCAGATCCGGCGTTTTGGCAGCCATACCATCAAAGACCTGACCGGCGAGGAAAGCCACAAACTGGATAACAGCCGGGTGAGGGTGGTCTGCACCGTAGTCAAAAGCCGCATGATGACGACCAAATCCAACAGCCTGATGGCGTTTACCAGCATCGAAGATCTGACCGGCACCATGGAAGTGATCGTGTTCCCGCGGGTGCTGGAAAATTTCCGGGATGCCCTTCAGGAAAACGCCGTCGTGGTCATCGACGGGCGGCTGTCCGTGCGGGAGGATGAGCCGTCCAAGCTGATGGCGGAGAGCATCATCCCGGTGGACCGCTACGACCCGGCTGCCCCGCAGTCCGGCCGGCCCGACCCGCTGCGGGAGGCAACCCAGCGGATCTATCTCCGTCTGCCGTCCCGGAACAGTCCACAGTATGCCAAAGTGATCAACCTGCTGGAAATCTTTGACGGCAGCATCCCGGTCATCCTCTATTTGCAGGATACCCGGCAGAAGCTGGCCGCGCCCCGCAGGCTGTATGCTTCGGGCCATCCGCTGCTGTTCCAGGAGCTGGAGCGGCTGCTGGGCAAAGAGAATGTTGCAACAAAATGACATTTCTGTGCGCGATTCCTTACGGGTGGGAGGTTTTCAAAAGAGAGCGATTGTGTTATAATTAACCTAGGCACAAGCGAGAACCAGCCTTCAGGCAAAGCACAGGACGCGTTCTGGCAGAAGGGCGTCGTCTTGATGGGTGAATGAAGAATACAAATTGGAGGGAATCTCTAGTATGGAAAAGCAAATCAAAACGATCGGCGTTCTGACCAGCGGCGGCGACGCTCCCGGCATGAACGCCGCGGTCCGTGCCGTGGTCCGCACCGGCATCCACAAGGGCTTCCGCATGATCGGCATCCAGCGCGGCTACAACGGACTGCTGAACAGCGAGTGCTTTGAGATGAATCTGCGCAGCGTCTCGAACATCATTCAGGCAGGCGGCACGATCCTGTATACGGCCCGCTGTCTGGAGTTCAAGACCAAGGAAGGCCAGGACAAGGGCGCGGCCAAGTGCCGTGAGCTGGGCATCGACGCTCTGGTAGTCATCGGCGGCGATGGCTCTTATCGCGGTGCGCGCGAGCTGGCCCACCGCGGCATCCCGATGATCGGCCTGCCCGGTACCATCGACAACGATATCGCCTGCACGGAATACACCATCGGTTACGACACCGCTATGAATACGGCGCTGGAGATGATCGATAAGCTGCGCGATACCACCCAGAGCCATGACCGCTGCAGCGTCGTTGAGGTCATGGGCCGCAATGCGGGCTACATCGCGCTGAACGTGGCGATCGCCTCCGGCGCTATGGCAGTCCTTCTGCCGGAAAAAGAGTTCGATATGCAGCGCGACATCCTCGACAAGATCACGGAGACGCAAAAGACCGGAAAGAGCCACTTCATCGTGATCGTGGCCGAAGGTGTCGGCCATGCGCAGGAGATCGCCAATGAGATCCAGGCCCGCACGGGCATTGATTCCCGTGCAACGATCCTGGGCCATGTGCAGCGCGGCGGTTCTCCTACGCTGCGTGACCGTGTGAACGCCTCTGCCATGGGTTATCGTGCCGTCTGCCTGCTCGAGGAAGGCAAGTATAACCGCATCGTCGGCATGAAGGGAGAACAGCTCGTAGATTATCCTGTAGACGAGGCATTGGAGATGACCAAGTCTCTCGATCCGGTCCTGCTGGACGTCTGCAATACGATCTCCATCTGATTGGTTCTTCGCATTATCAAGCGGCTCTCCGACAATACGGAGGGCCGCTTTTTGGAACGATAAAGAACCCCCGGCAGAGCCGGGGGTTCTTTATCGTTCTTCTTCTGTCAGCTTATTGATGAGCATCTGGTAAACTTCATTGCCTTTGAGGATGAACTGCTTTTTTATCATCTCTGCCGAAAGCCGGTCCGGCGTACCAAGGTCCAGACGAAACAGTTCTTCGTCCAACCCTTTGACGGTACAGCGGATCGTACAGTGCCCGTCTGCTTTTTCGGTGATGTCAGCACTGTATTCGGCCGACTTGCGCGCCCAGGTCTGGCTGCGCAGCACCGCTGCGACAGCCCGTTCCCGAACGCTGCGGGGCAGATCATAGGCCAGCTCCTGCGCGACCTTGCGGCCATTGTCGGTAATGGAATACCGTCCATCCTGCCATGTGACCAGCTTCTGCCGGGCGATATCGTCCAGACAGGAGCCGATCTCAAAATAGTTGACCAGCGCCTCCTCGACCAGAGCATCCTCGATCTCCTGCTGCGTCAGCGGCCCGGCATTCTTCACAAGATAACACAGCAGCAGCCGGATCTCGGTACTGCTGGTCAGCCCACCGGGTCGGACACCGGCGGTAAAGGCATCGTTGACAGCCATCGTCTTCCCACATCCCCTTATCGTATCCAGTCTCATGGGCACCCGCCATAGATCATGCGGGTGCTTTTCAGCGTCCAGTGTTCCTTTCAATTATAAGAGGTTTTACAGGGAATTGCAAGCTGCACAGACAAAATCTGTTTCAATTTGCTTGCGGCTTTCTGATGTGGAATAGACCCAGCGGTCGATGTGTCCTTCTGTGATAAAATAGCGCAGTTCAAAGCGATGACTTTGATTCAGGCTGTGGTTGACGATGACCAGCTTGATCTTCATTTTTTCCGGCAAGATATTTTTGATGTAGACGCTTACCGCTTGACCGGGGCGCAGCTCGGGGCAGCTCTCGGCCAGACCCGCCAAATTGGGGGCGATCTCGACAAAGGTGCCGTAATCTTCCACACTGCGTACGATCCCCACCACCGTCTCGCCCACGGTAAAGGAAGCTGCATTCTCGGCCCAGGTGCCCAGCAGCTCCCGGATCGTCAGGACGAACCGGCCCTGTACATCGCGGCTCTTGATCGCGCACAAGATCTGCTGCCCTACGCTGACGCGGTCGGCCGGGGAGGAGATGCGGCTCACCGACATACAGTCGATGGGCAGCAACGCACTCACTCCGCACCCTACGTCGCAGAAGGCGCCGAACGGTTCGATATGGGTCACAGTGCAGGGTAAAATATCGCCGGGCCGCAGTACATCAAGGTACTCTTCCTTACACATGCGTTGTGCTTCGGCCCGGGAGAGCCGATAGAAAGGCTGCCCGGCTTCGTCAGTTTCCAGCGACTCTATCACAAAGCAGGTAGGGCGCCCTACCCTTGTCAGAACAGCGATATCGCGTACATTGCCGCTTTCGGCTCCATCGGCACACTGGGTAAAGGGCATGATGCCCCTTACCCCGCCCAGCTCAAAGCGGAGCTGGCGCTGCGTGTCAAAAGCCAGCGCAGTGCCCTGCAAGATCTCGTGGTTCGCCATGGCGGCGCGCAGCTCGGCAGCGCTCAGGTGGGCGGCGCTGCGGTAATTGCCTTCGGTTCGGAACGCTTGCATCATCTTTCATTCCTCTTTCTGTCAGTTTTTGTGCTCTCGCCTGTGTGCAGACAGCCATTTGCGGCGGGACAGTACCACTTTATGCGTGTCCGTCAGCGGATATTTGCATTTTGCACAGGTTTGGATTATACTATAAGCGTATGCGCAGAGCCGGAGCTCCGGCAAGTCATCTGCGCTGCCCGCGCACTGCGCGGACGGGAAAGGAGCGGACTATGGATATCGCGGTGGGAGATATGATCCTCACCCGGAAAAAGCATCCCTGTGGAGCGTCCCGTTTTGAGGTGCTGCGCGTGGGGATGGATTTCCGCATTCGCTGTACTGGCTGCGGCCGCGAAGTGATGCTGCCGCGCGCAAAGATCGAAAAGAACATCAAAAAAGTCCTCAAACCAGACCAGCTTTAGGGCAGGGGAATGCTCGTCTTATCCAGACAAACTATGGTAAGGAGAACTGCGGACTATGCCGAAGATGTTCGATCAAATGGAAACTGTCTGCCGCCGCTTTGAGGAGCTGTCCATGCGCCTCAACCAGCCCCAGACTGCAGCCGACCCGACGCTGTTCCGCCGCCTGATGCGGGAATACCGCGATGCTGAACCGATCGTGCGGGCGTATCGCGCCTGGCAGACTGCTCAGGATCACCTCGCGCAGGCCAGAGCTTTGCTGGAGTCCGAGCCGCTCGACCCGGACTTTAAGGAAATGGTACAACAGGAGATCAGCGAAAAACGTCATGATTTGGAAGAACTGGAAAATAATCTCAAATTTTTACTGCTGCCCAAAGATGTAAATGATGGAAAAAGCGTCATTCTGGAGATCCGTGGCGGAGCAGGAGGGGAAGAAGCCGCGTTGTTTGCCCACAGCCTGCTGCGGATGTACTCCATGTATGGCCAGAGCCGCGGGTGGGAACTGGAAGTGCTCAGTCTGAATGAGACCGAGCTGGGGGGTGTCAAAGAGGCGATCCTCGCAGTAAATGGCAGCGGTGCTTATAACCGGCTCAAGTATGAGAGCGGTGTGCATCGGGTCCAGCGTGTACCAGAGACCGAAACGCAGGGGCGCATCCATACCTCTACTGCCACGGTGGCCGTGATGCCGCAGGCAGAGGAAGTGGACTTTGCGCTGGATATGAAGGACCTGCGCATCGATACCTTTCGTTCATCGGGCGCAGGCGGACAGCATATCAATAAGACATCCAGTGCGATCCGCATAACACATCTGCCTACCGGCATGGTCGTCGAATGTCAGAACGAGCGCAGCCAGTTCCAGAATAAAGACAAAGCTCTGGAGATCCTGCGCAGCCGCCTGTTGGCCCAAAAACAAAAGGAACAGCAGGATGCGATCAACGCGAATCGTCAGGGTCAGGTGGGGACAGGGGAGCGCAGCGAAAAAATACGCACATATAATTTTCCGCAGGACCGCTGCACGGACCATCGGATCGGTTTGACGCTGCATAATTTGAATAAGATCATGGATGGCGGATTGGATGATATCATAGATCATCTTGCCGCCCGTGAGCAAACAGAAAAACTGCAAAAACTGAATGGATGAATGGAACGATTCTGTTTTCCATAGAGACAAAATGTTTGAAACCCCTGCATAAATTTTGATATATTCTGAAAAGTGGTTTTACTTTACAGTCGAAAAGGACGAAAAAACGTGAAAAATATAGAAACAATCGTCTGCCCGGCAGATGAGATCGGAATAGACAAAGCGGCCCGGATCTTGCGCTGCGGCGGGATCGTAGCGCTGCCGACCGAAACGGTTTATGGTATCGCGGCCGATGCGCGCAATGGGGAGGCCGTCAAAAAAATCTTTGCGGCCAAAGGCCGCCCACAGGATAACCCCCTGATCGTACATGTCAGCGGACCGGAGATGCTTCCCGGTCTTGTGCGGGAGATCCCGGAACGCGCCCAGCTCTTGATGGCTGCGTTCTGCCCGGGCCCTCTGACCATTATCATGCCGCGCGGGCCGGAAGTAGCAGATGAATGCTGCGCCGGGCTGGATACGGTGGGCATCCGCATGCCTGCCCATCCGGTTGCGCGGGCGGTCATCCAGAAGAGCGGCTGCGCCTTTGCTGCTCCGTCGGCCAACCTTTCGGGCAGGCCCAGCCCGACCAATGCGCAGGATGTGTTTTCGGATATGGAGGGACGGCTGCCGTTGATTTTGGATGGAGGCGAATGCGACGTGGGTGTTGAGTCCACCGTGGTTTCCGTAGTAGGCGAAAAACCGACTCTGTTCCGCCCGGGCCATATTACGCTTGAGGACCTTGAACGTGCTCTCGGCGAGGAAGTCGAGGTCTCCCACGCGATTTTGGAAAAGCTGCCAGAGGGCGAGGTTGCCCGCAGCCCCGGTATGAAATATAAACATTACGCTCCCAAAGCAGATATCACCCTGCTAGAAGGAACGTTTGAGCAGTTCAAGGCGTATGTGGATGCCCATGCTGCCGAGTCTCCAAGCTGCCTATGCTTTACAGGTGAGGCCAAAAATCTTGGTGTGCCTTGTGTGGAATATGGTCGGGAAGGGGACGGCGCGGATCAGGCAAAGCATCTGTTCCGCAGCCTTCGTGCTCTGGATGAGCAGGGAGACGGTGTCGTCTATGCCCGCTGCCCGCAGAAGGACGGTCTCTCCATGGCAGTGTATAATCGTCTGATCCGGGCCGCGGCATTTCGGGTGGTGAAATTATGATCACACTGGGGATCACAGGCCGCAGCGGCTGCGGCAAATCGACCGTTACAGCCGTATTTGCGACGGCAGACGTTCCGCTGGCGGACGCCGACCAGATCTCGCGGGAGATCCTTCAGCCTGGTTCGCCGTTGCTGCCGCAGCTCGCCGAATGCTTTGGCACCGATCTGCTGAACGCCGATGGTGTATTGGATCGCCGGGGGCTGGCAGATCGCGCGTTTGCAACGCCGGAGGGAAAACGAGCACTGGATGCGTTGACGCACCCAGAGATTATACGGCGCATTCGTGCCGCCAAGGCTGCGGCCGCAGCCGTCGGCAGCCCGCTGTTCGTTCTGGATGGCGCCGTCATCGTGGGGACTGAAGCCGAAGCGGAATGCGATCGTCTTGCGGTGGTAACGGCTCCTTTTGAGATCAGTGTGGAGCGCATTGCAAAACGTGATGGCATCTCGCCGGAAATGGCTGCACGACGTCTCAACGCCCAGACGCCGGAGGCCGTGCTGACCGCAAAAGCTGACTACCTCCTGCGCAATGACGCAGGACTGGAGGCTTTGGAGCAGGCCGCTGCCGCGCTGTGCGTACAGCTTCTCTCAGAAGGGAAAGGGGGAGCAAAGAACTGCCCTTGAAAAAGCTTTTGAAAAGCAGCATCATTTTGCTGGTGCTGGCATTGCTGGTCCTCAATACGCAGCCGCTCCTGCACAAGGCTGGAACGCTGCTTTACCCTTGTAAATACACAGATCCCGTGGAGCGATGGTCTGCGGTCTATGAGCTGGACCCACTGCTGGTCTATTCCGTTATCCGTACTGAAAGCGGCTTTGATCCAGAAGCAACTTCCAGCATGGGTGCCCGGGGGCTGATGCAGATGACAGAGGAAACCTTCCGCTGGCTGTGCAGCAAGATCGCGCCGCAGGAGGACTTGACGTTTGATGATCTGTATGAGCCGGAGGTGAGCATCCGTTTTGGATGCTACTATTTTCGGCTGTGTCTCGACCGCTATCACGAAGATGTGGCTACCGCTGCCGCGGCTTATCATAGTGGATGGGGGACAGTGGACGCCCTGCTGGAGAGCAAAGAGCATTCTGCCGATGGCCAGACGCTTCAGGGGTTCCCATATACGCAGATGAACCATTATGTCGAGAAGATTGAGGAATGCTATGGATTTTACCAGCTCCTTTATGCGGATGCATCGCCGGGAGCTGCGGCCTTTGTCTGGGGATCATTAGATTCATTTGCCAGAACCAGGCCGACGACTGAAATGCCGTCGGCTGTGGTTTGAAATAGAAATATTTCAGGAAATAGGAAAGACAGGAGAATTTTTAGACATGAAGGAAAAAACTCCGGCGCAGCAGCTCGCCGAAAAGCTGTTTTATCAGCCCGTTTATGCGGCTGACAAGGACCTGGAGCTCAGGTCCAGAACTGCCGCTTTCGCAGAGGGCTACAAAAAATACATGGATGCCGGCAAGACCGAGCGCGAAGTGACGGCCGAAAGCGTACAAATGCTCAAAGCCGCAGGATATCAGCTTTTTGACCCCAAAAAGGTTTATGCTCCTGGGGACAGAGTCTACATGACCCAGTTCGGCAAATCCCTGATCGCCGCGACCATCGGCACACGCAGCTTTGAGGAAGGGTTCCGCCTTACGATCGCTCATATCGACTGTCCTCGGCTGGACCTGCGTCCGAATCCCTTATATGAGTCTGAGCATTTGGGCTATTTCAAGACCCATTACTATGGCGGCGTACGCAAATACCAGTGGGCGACGATCCCGCTGGCGATCCATGGAGTATTTACCCGCGCGGATGGCAGCAGTGTTACGATCCGTGTGGGCGAGGAGGAAGGCGACCCGGTCTTTTGCATCACGGATCTTTTGCCTCATCTGAGTGCCGAGCAGAATGACAGAAAGCTGAGCGAGGGCATCCAAGCAGAAGAAATGAATCTGCTCATTGGCTCCGATGCGGTGCAGGATGAAGCGATCAAAGAGGCCGTCAAGCTCAATCTTCTGATGCTCCTGAACGAAAAATATGGAATCACCGAACGTGACTTTACCCGGGCTGAAATCGAACTGGTGCCTGCGCACAAAGCGAAAGATGTCGGATTTGACCGTTCGATGGTGGGCGCCTACGGCCATGATGACCGTGTGGACGCATATCCGGCTCTGATGGCGCAGATCGAAGCGGAGGATCCGGCTTTTACCACGATCTGCGTTCTGACCGATAAAGAAGAGATCGGCTCCGACGGTGTGACTGGTATGAAGAGCATGTATGTGTTCCACTTTATGCAGCAGCTCTGCCGTACGGCTGGTGTGGATGATATCGTGGCGTTCCAGAACAGTATTTGCCTGTCAGCCGATGTCACCGCAGCCTATGATCCGACCTGGGCCAGCGCCTTTGAAAAACAGAACGGCACCTATGCGGGCCGCGGCGTCGCGATCTTTAAGTATACCGGAAGCCGCGGCAAGAGCTCCGCCAATGATGCCAACGCCGAGCTGGTGGGAAAAATCACTCGTATGCTGGATGATCATGGCATCGCATGGCAGATCGGCGAACTGGGGCGGCTGGACCTGGGCGGCGGCGGTACCATCTCAAAATATGTCGCAAACCGTGGGATCCCAGTGCTGGATCTGGGCGTTCCGGTGTTGTCGATGCATGCTCCGTTCGAGGTCATCCATAAGACGGACCTGTACATGGCATATCGTGCATTCAGTGCTTTTGCGCAGGCACAAGAGTAAAAATAAACTGAATTATAAAAACAAAAACGTCCCGGGTGTCGTGCTCGGGACGTTTTTGTTTGATGTTTGATTCTTGATTCATTCAAGCGCTCATGATCCAGGAATCCTGCGGACGGGTCGAAAACGAGCCGTCAGGAAGGCTCAGGAACGGAAAAAGGGTTTTTTCACTCCCCTATATTTCGTATAACTTGCATTATACGAAATATAGCTATGGGAAAATCAAACCTCCCTTCTTCTCTATTTTTCTGCTGCGGTCACAAAATCGCCTGCGTTCCAAAGTACCTGCAAATCGCTTCGTAATAGATCTGCGCAGCGCGCTGACATCCTTCTTCTGTACCAAACCGCTCGACATCTGATTCATTTGTCACAAAGCATTGTTCCGCCAGTACCGCCGGACACGTTACGTCTTCCAGTATCGTAAAGCTGCGTTCTTCCCGGATCGCGGCATAGTTTGTTTCGACGATTTTCTTTTCGCCGTTTTCCAGATAATAAATGTATCGGATCCCGCCGCTTCCGCGCAGCGAAGCCCCAGCCGCGCTCATCCCTTCTGCCAGGAGCTGCGCAAAGAAATAGCTTTCCTGATGCCAGGTACGCCCCGGTACGGCCGGATAGCATTCGAAGCCGGATGCCTCCGACCCTTCCGGCGCGGAGTTTCCATGAATAGAAAGCAGCAGATCCGGCGTTTGACGATTTGCGTATTCCGCACGCTCGCTGGGCTTGGCGGTCACATCATAGCTATCGCGGGTGTGGACCGGGATGTAACTGGGGTCTTTTTCAAGCAGAGCGCAGAGTGCCTCAGCCGTCTGTGCCGTCATCTGTCGCTCTTCTACGATCCCGATCGCTCCGGGATCTGTGCCGCCGTGACCGGCATCTACCGCAATGATGTAGGGCGGCTCCCCCACTTCCGGCCGGAACTCTTCCCGGGCAGGCTGCTCCTGTTTTTCCGGTGTTCTCTGCGGAAACAGTCCAAGCGCCCAGATACAGAACCACCCCAGCAGAGCGATCCATACAAGGAGCGCTCCCCAGCGCAGGACCGGACGAAACCATTGAGACGTACGGCGGCTGTGTTTGCCTCCGCGTCGGAGGCGTCGGCATGCGTTATTTTTAGCCATGAGAAAATTTTCACTTCAGTTCCACGACGGTCACTCCGCTTTCGCCCTCGCCATAACGTCCCAGGCGAAAGCTCTTGACCATACGATGGCCGCGCAGATGTTTATGGATCGCTGTGCGCAGAGCGCCGGTGCCGTTGCCATGGATCAGGTAGATCACGGTCTGCCCGTTCAGAAGGGCACGGTCCAGGAATGCGTCCACCTCATAGAGCGCTTCCTCCACCGTCAGACCTAACAGGTTGCACTCCATCTTTGCGGTGCGCTGCACCCGCTCTACCCTTCCGTTCGGCCTTCCGGCGTCTCCGGTCTGGCGGGTATAGCGCTGCTGCG
Organism: Faecalibacterium sp.; assembly: GCA_051882435.1. GTDB lineage: Bacteria > Bacillota > Clostridia > Oscillospirales > Ruminococcaceae > Faecalibacterium. Next base: position 15,313 of record JBJERT010000027.1, on the reverse strand, counting down.
CCTTGGTCTGGGGCTTCGGCTCCTTCTGAAGCTTTTCGGGCTGTTTCAGACTTTTGAGCGGCACCTTTGTCTTGATGATGCCGGCGCGGACGAGCACATCCCCATTCTTGTCTGGCAGTGCCAGGACCGTGGCGAGCTGCCCAAGCTCCGCGATACAGACCTCCTGCCCTACTCTTACTTCTTTCAGCGGCGTGAATTCCTTGACGGGATTATGCACCGGGTCGGTGCCGACCAGCAGTTTTTCCGTCTCTTTTTTGGCGATCTCACGGGCGCGCAGGGCTTTTTGCTGGGCGCTCATGCGTTCGTCCTTCTGGAGCTGGCGCAGCTCGTCGGACAGCGCATAGGCCTGACTTTCGACCTGCTGCGCCAGGGTGCGCGCTTTCGCGCGGGCTGCCTCCAATTCGTTCTCGCCCTGACGGATCAGCTCGTCCCGCTTTGCGCGAGCCGCCTCCAGTTGGTGCGACGCTTCGTCGCGCAGGCGCTCCACTTCATCCTGACTGGCTTTCAGTTGGAGCTTCAGGTCATCGAGCTGGCCCAGCACGGCATCCAGGCGCTTATCCTCGGCGGAAAGATGCTGCTGGGCCGCTTTAATGACCCGCTGAGGAATGCCGAGCTTTTCGCTGATGAGAAATGCGTTCGATTTGCCCGGGACACCGACACTCAGTTTATATGTGGGACGCAGCGTTTCCAAATCGAACTCACAGCTCGCATTGACGACGCCCGCTGTTTCCAGGGCAAAGACCTTCAGCTCGGCATAATGGGTGGTGGCCATCAGCAGTACGCCGCGGCGGCGCAGTTCTTCGATGATCGCCACTGCCAGCGCAGCACCCTCGGCAGGGTCGGTCCCCGCCCCCAGCTCATCCAGCAGGACCAGTGTGCGCGGCATGGCCAGCTCCAGAATGCCGGTGATCTTTTTCATATGGCCGGAAAAGGTAGAAAGGCTCTGCTCAATGCTCTGTTCGTCGCCGATATCGACCAGAAACTCCTCGAACACGCAGACTTCGCTCCGCTCATCCGCCGGGATCAGGAGACCGCATTGTGCCATAGCACAGAGCAATCCGGCTGTTTTGAGAGTGACGGTCTTGCCGCCGGTGTTCGGGCCGGTGATGATGAGGGAATCGTAATCGCTGCCCAGAGCGATGTTGACGGGGACGCACTTTTTAGGATCAATGAGAGGATGCCGTGCGCGCACCAGGGAAAACGAACTATCCGTGCGCACGGCAGGCTTGAATGCTTTTTGCTCCACGGCAAGACGGGCTTTTGCCAACAGGACATCGATCTCCAGCATCGCCTGATAGCTGTACTGGAACTGCGGCTCGATCGCAGCCACCTGAGCGGTCAGAGCTTCCAGAATGCGTTCGATCTCCTGCGCTTCCTGCGCACGATACTGCAGGATGCGTGCGTTCGCCTCTACGACCGCCTGAGGCTCCACAAAGACCGTCGCGCCCGTGGACGAAACATCGTGGATGATACCGCTTATCTCACCGCGGTATTCACTCTTGACCGGTACGACATACCGCCCGTTCCGCATGGACACGACACTTTCCTGCAAATATTTGGAAGTGTCCAGATTGCGCACCATGCTCTCCAGCCGGTCGCGGATGCTGTTCTCTGTCGCCCGGATCTTCTTGCGCAGGTCGTTCAGGGTGTGGGACGCCGTATCGGCCATGGTATCGGGGGCGAGAATACAGGAGGAGATCTCCTGTTCAAGGCCCGGCTGCGGCGCAAGGGCATAAAACAGGTCATCCGTGGGAAGTGCATCATGTTCGGAAGAACCGTACCAGCTCACAAGATTCTGAAAATTCCGAAGCGCCCCTGCAACCATGAGCAGCTCCCCCATGGAAAGGATACCGCCCTTGACGGCCCGCGCAGCAAGCTGGCGCACACCCTCTACCCCGCCAAAGCGCGGTGAACCGTTTTTGATGAGCAACGTGTTGATCGCATCCGTCTGCTCCAGCGCATAGCGCACTTCGTCGGGGTCGCACTGGGGCGTGAGGGAAAGGAGCTGTGCTCGGGCTTCTTTGCACACACAGCCTTCGGCGGCCCGGGCAATGATCTTGTCCAGCTCCAGAGTTTTGAGATAACTGATTTCCATAGATTTTATTCTGTTCCTTATTACAGTCAAAGGTGCCGCCGGGCATTACGGCAGCACCGATTTCAAAAATTGATAGCTTTTTGGCAGCTTGTCCAAATGCGTCAATGCATACTGCTCTGCAACCGGAGCCAGGCGGGAAAGACTGGCCATGGAAAGGCGGAAACCAAAGATACGCTTGTCCTCCACCAGACAGATATGACGCAGTGCAAACAGCGCTCCGGGGTCCAGATTCGGCTCTTTTCCCGCTTTCGCCGCACAGCGTTCACAGAGCAGGATGCCCTCCTGCGTGTCCAGATAAAAAGCGGAGCCATCGTAAGCGCCGCATCCTTTGCAGCAGACGATCTGCGGCATAAAACCGCACTGGCTCATCGTTCGCAGCTCGAACACCGCCTTGATGACCCGGAGATCCGCTTTTTGCTCACTGATCATGTATAGGCAGTTGAGCAGAAGGCGCAGCTCCTTTTCGGCTTCTTCTCCCGTGGGCAGGAGCGCGGAAGCGATCTCCGACAAATAGGTCGAAAGGCTTAGCCCCTCGATGCTGGCAGATACCCCATAAAAGGTCGTCTGCACGTCTGCCTCCCAGATACGATACATATTGCGCCCCGGGGACAGAACGAATTCCGAATAACAAAAAAGCCCGCAGCCGCTGAGCAGCTTGCTTTTCATCCGCAGGCTGTTGGGCGCGAAAGCGGAGATCACACCCAGCTTTGGCGTCAGGAGCGTCAGGATCCGGTCCGCCTCCTTATAGTGGATCTCCCGCAGGACAAGTCCTAACGTCACAAAGGGTTCCATTTGCTGTATCGTCTCCTGCCGTGTCAGTAGACGGTGCGACCGTCTGCTGTCTATAATCCAGATATCGGTAAATATTCCCGGTGCAGGCAAATTCCTGCCAGCTCGTCTGTGCATCCATTGGGAAACAACACCTCTTTCCGGCGGTTCAGCCCGCCTGTTACAAAGTTAGTGTGGCTCCCTCCGGCAGAGCTATCCCCGGGAAATCTGTCCTGCCGCCGTGTGCGTGCTCAGTGACCGGAACGATCCTGTTTGAAACCGAAGTTGTTGAGCAGAAATTCATTGTCCCGCCAGTCAGGCTTGACCTTGACCCAACACTGAAGATTGACACGGCAGCCTAAAAATGCTTCGCAATCCGTTCGGGCCGCGCTGGCGATTTTTTTCAGCATCGCGCCGCCCTTGCCGATGACCATGCCTTTGTGGCTGTCGCGTTCACAGTAGATGTTCACATCGATATCCACGAGATCCGTGCCCGGACGTTCCTTGAACCGCTCGACCACGACCGCGATGCCGTGGGGGATCTCCTCTCTCAGATAGAGCAGTGCCTTTTCCCGGATCAACTCTGCGACCAGTTCTTTTTCCGGCAGATCGGTATAGGCATCATCATCGAAGTAGTGCGGGCTTTCCACAGCATAGCGGCTCAGGATGTCGAACAGCTCCTCGCAGTGTTCGTTGGCTCGCACGCTGACCGCATAAACAGCGTCAAATACGCCCAGCTCGGCCAGTTCGGCCTTGCGCTGCTCCAGATCGGCTGGCTGCTTGACCAGATCGGTCTTATTGATGACCGCAATGGCCGGGCTGCCGCTGCGGCGCAGCGTTTCTACAAGAACCATCTCGGACTCGTTCAGAACACCATACGGTTCAAAAAGCATCATGGAAACATCCACGTCTGCGATCGAGTCGCTGGCAGTTTTGTCCATCCGCTTTCCCAGCTTGTTGCGTGCCTTGTGGACGCCAGGGGTATCCAAAAGCACATATTGCAGCGGTCCGCGGGTGATCACGCCGGTGATCCGGGTGCGGGTGGTCTGGGGTTTGGAAGTGACAATGGCCACCTTCTCCCCCACCAAAAGGTTCGTCAGGCTTGATTTTCCCACATTCGGACGGCCGATCACCGCCACAAAAACGGAAGAGGTATCGCAATGAGTCGGGGTCGGTGTTTCGTTTTTCAAAATCTCGCTCCTGTCTGTTTCCAATCTCCGGGGTCCGCTGCGGCCATCCGCCGCATCAATCGTTGCTCACCGTGTAGCTCACCGAACGGGGCAGGCCGAGCTGGGTCAGGACCGCTTCTTCCTTTTCGCGCATCCGCATCGCTTCCAGACCGCCGTTCTCATGGTCATAGCCCAGCAGATGGAGCATCGAATGGACCGTCAGGAATGCGACCTCACGCTGGAGAGGATGACCATAGAGGTTTGCCTGCTCCTGTGCACGCTCCATGCTGATGACGATATCACCCAGCATTTTGCAGCCATTATTCGGGTCTGTATCATATTTCCCGTCCGCGCCCAGAGGAAAGCTGAGAACATCCGTAGGCATCGGCTTGTTGCGGTACTGATTATTCAGCTCCGCAATCGCGGCATTGTCCACAAAGGTCACGCTGATCTCCGCCGGTGTCTTGAAATGCTCATATTCCAGCACAGCATTGCAGGCACGGCGGATCAGGATACGGAGGCCGGATGGGACCTTGACCGCTTTTTGGGAATTTGTGATCAAAACTTTGTTGGACATAACTGCCCACTCCTTTCTTTTTCCGGTATCTGCCCAGCATGAGGGGCGGACTGTTATTTTTCGGTTCGGACCGGACGCGCAGCGGCTTCATATGCTTTGACGATCTCCTGCACAAGCCGGTGGCGCACAACATCTTTTTCGGTAAAGTAGCACTGTGCGATGCCTCCGACCTTTTTCAAGACCTGGAGCGCGTCCACAAGACCGCTGCGGGTACGGTCGGGAAGGTCGATTTGGGTCACATCGCCTGTGACGACCACCTTGGAACCGACACCCATACGGGTAAGAAACATCTTCATCTGTTCCGGGGTGGTATTTTGAGCCTCGTCCAATATGATGAACGAATCATCTAACGTTCGTCCGCGCATATAGGCCAACGGCGCCACCTCGATGATCTGCTTTTCGATCAGGCGTTCGTAGGTCTCCGCCCCCAGCATATCGAACAGTCCATCATACAGCGGGCGCAAATAGGGGTCGACCTTCTGCTGCAAGTCTCCCGGCAGAAACCCCAGCTTTTCACCGGCTTCCACAGCCGGACGGGTCAGGATGATACGGGAAACATCCTTCGCTTTGAAGGCTTTGACCGCCATGGCCACGGCCAGATAGGTCTTGCCCGTGCCCGCCGGGCCAACGCCAAACGTAATGGCATGGGTACGGATAGCGTTGAGATATTCTTTCTGCCCCAGCGTTTTCGGGCGGATCGGCCTGCCTTTGACCGTTACGGTGACAAAATCTTCGGTCAGTTCCCGGACTCTTTTTTCCTCTCCATCATGCGCAAGACTCATGCAGTAAGAAACGGTCTGGTCCTCAAGCGGCGTATGGTTTTCCAGCAGAAGAAGCATCCCCTCTACCGCGCGGATCGCGGCGGCCACATTCGGGGCTTCGCCAGAAAGACGAAGCAGCGTTCCCCGGCAGACAGCCGTAACAGAAAACTCCTTCTCCAGCAGACGGATATTGCGGTCACAATTTCCGAATACGGCGGCGGCCGCTTCAACGCTGTTTAATTCAATGCTTTTCTCAGCCATTTACACCCTCCTGAGCAATCCCTTTCTGACATCTCTATTGTACCACCAAAACCCCATTTAGAAAACTGTGAAAAATGCATAAAATGTTTTCTTGCTTTCCTTTTCTTTTTCCATTTTCCGTGCTCAAAGGCATTCTCAGTCTCAAGCCGTTTCTGCTCCTCCCGGGATATCCATGTATGGTCAGGTTCGATCCTGATCTTTTTATTCTTTTAGAATATCATCGGAGGTCCGTTTTATAAAATCGATTTCCGAGGAAAGTTTACTGCAAGCTCTTGACAGTTTTGAAATTTTATGATAAACTAACCCACGTTGCAAACAGCTTTGCTACTGTGGCTCAGCCGGTAGAGCAGCTCACTCGTAATGAGCAGGTCGTCCGTTCGAATCGGATCAGTAGCTCCAACCCCAAAACCCCCGAAAATTGGCTCGTGAAGCCGATTTTCGGGGGTTTTCCTTTTTGACCTCTTGTTCGCTGATGAAAAACGTCCCTATGCTGCACTGGAAACAGTGTAACACAGGGACGTCTTTGCGCATCTCTTGCAAAAGTGGGTTGCAGTGTGGATATTCGCCCAAAACAAGAGCACCGACTTTAACGCATGGAAACGTTACTTTTTAATGCCGCCGACGGGGGTCGAACCCGTACGCTGTCTCCAGCAAGGGATTTTAAGTCCCTCGTGTCTGCCAATTTCACCACAGCGGCTAAAAGAGAGCGCCGCACGCTGCGGCAACGTGCGGCGGCTTTATTATGATACAATAGAAATAACGCTTTGTCAAGAAAAGAGGCCGTGTTTTTTACAGCAGAACTCACACCTTGCCGCCGTGCAGTTCGGCGTACATTTTTGTGCGGCACTCTGCCACAGCAGGAGTCATATTGACATAATGCTTGTGCGGGCACTCCAACCGCAGCTCGCTCTCCCAGGTCTCATCTGTGAGCTGGCGGGCAATATACGCTTTCTTCTCTGCGATCGAAGGCAGGTCAATGGCGAGCTGACCGCCCAGAACATGCGGCACCAGCAGGCGCTTGACGGCTGTCGGCGTGATCGTGATAGAGCGCTCGATCGCGTCGGGGTCCAGATTGACCATCGTGACCGGTTTGCCGGCCTCAATGACCTCATCATCCATCGCGATGAGGTCACACTGTGCCTGTCCGTTTTCATCGTAGAGGCGCCACGGCATCTTTTTGCCCGGGATGATCGCCTTGCTGGCCGAGTCAGAGCATTTCATTTTGGGCTGATAGCTGCCGTCCGGCTGCTTGACGGCTACCAGCTTGTACACACCGCCGAATACCGGATCGGACGCGGAGGTGATCAGATTCTCGCCCACGCCGTAGGAGTCGAAATGAGCATGCTCATACAGCTCCATATTAGCGATCTTCTTCTCATCCAGGCCGTTGGAGGCCACGAGCTTGATATACGGCTTTCCGGCCGCGTCCAGTGCCTTGCGCAGCCGCTTGGAGCCGCGGGCAAGGTCGCCGGAATCGATGCGGGCCGATTTCACACGTTTGTTGGGGTCATCCGGGTATTTCTCGATGAGGTAATCGTCCAGCTTGATGAGGTTGGGCAGGCCGCTTTCCATGATGTTGTAGGTGTCCAGCAGAAGGCTCACCGAGTCGGGATAAGTGTCTGCGAACGCCTTGAACGCATCGAACTCGGTGGGAAAAAACTCGATGAAGCTGTGCGCGACCGTCCCCACAGCCTTGACTTCCTCGCCGAATTTCATCTCGGCCAGGCAGTTTGCCGTACCCACGCAGCCGCCCAGGATCGCCGCATACGCGCCGTCGTTGCCCGCGCTCTCGCCCTGTGCGCGCCGCGTGCCAAATTCCATCACGCTGCGGGGCGTCTTGGTGTTCAGACCGACGACACGGGTCGCCTTGGTCGCGATCAGGCTGTGGAAGTTCATCGTCTGGAGCAGATAGGTCTCGATCAGGATGGCTCCCACCAGATCACATTCGATACGCACCATCTGGACATGCGGGTAACAGACCGTACCCTCCGGCAGGGCGTACATATCGCCTTTCCAGCGATAGGTACGGAGATAGTCGCAAAATTCTTCGCTCATGCCTTTGGTGCGCAGCCACCAGATATCCTGTGCATTAAAGTGGTAGTTCAGCAAAAACCGGGTCAGCTTGCGCTGGCCTGCGCTGATGGAATAGCCCTGATCGTTGGGATTCTTGCGGAAGAACATGTCAAAGACCAGCGTCGTATCCTTGTAGCCGTGCAGGAACAGGCAGTTGGCCATTGTAAATTCATAAAAATCCACGACCATGGCGGGATTATCATAATCTTCATCCGGGATATAGGGAACAACCTTGATCTCTTCCATGAAAATTTCCTCTTTTCTTTTCGTCCGCCGATAGCACCGCCCCTATGGAGGCGTTTGTATCATCATAGCATCATTTTGGATGTGGTGCAAGAGCTTTTGCAAAATTCCAGTCAAATCGGGAACAAATATCTTGATATCTGTCTTGACACAATGAACACTTCCCTGTATAGACAGAAAAAGAGACTGCCGCAATGCGGCAGTCTCCGGGCATTTTGATCACAGGACGGCTCAGCCATTCATGATACTGGGGGTCGCATTCTTCAGCATGACGTCGTGGCTGCCGCCTTCCACAATAGAAGTGGAGGAAACGACCGTCAGCTTGGCCTTCTGCTGCAGTTCGGGGATCGACAGCGCGCCGCAGTTGCACATGGTGCTCTTGACCTTGTACAGGGTGGTCTGGACGCCATCCGCCAGCGGGCCGGCATACGGGACATAGCTGTCCACGCCTTCTTCAAAGGTCAGCTTGGAGGCACCGCCCAGATCGTAGCGCTGCCAGTTGCGCGCACGGTTGGAGCCTTCGCCCCAGTATTCCTTCATATACTGGCCATTGATGCGCACCTTATTGGTGGGGCTTTCGTCAAAACGGGCAAAGTAACGGCCCAGCATGACGAAATCGGCACCCATAGCCAGTGCGAGCGTGATGTGGTAATCGTGGACGATACCGCCATCCGAGCAGATCGGCACATAGACGCCGGTCTCCTTGAAGTATTCGTCACGGGCCTTGGCCACCTCGATGACCGCCGTGGCCTGGCCGCGGCCGATGCCCTTGGTCTCACGGGTAATGCAGATCGAGCCGCCGCCGATGCCGATCTTGACGAAGTCCGCGCCTGCCTCAGCGAGGAACCGGAAACCGTCACGATCCACGACGTTGCCCGCACCGACCTTAACCTTGTCGCCGTAGCGCTCACGGATCCAGGCGATGGTGCGGCTCTGCCACTCCGAGAAGCCCTCGGAGGAGTCGATGCACAGCACATCCACACCTGCCTCCACCAGCGCAGGCACACGCTCCGCATAATCGCGGGTATTGATACCGGCACCCACCACATAGCTCTTGTTGGCGTCCAGCAGCTCGTTGGCGTTCTCTTTGTGAGAATTGTAGTCCTTGCGGAAAACGAAATATTTCAGGCAGCCGTTCTCATCCACCAGCGGAAGGGTATTGATCTTGTTGTCCCAGATGATGTTGTTGCAGTCATGCAGAGAAGTGTTCTCCGGCGCAGTGACCAGCTTTTCCAGCGGGGTCATAAAGGTCGTGACGCAGGCATCATCCGGGGTATGGTTGACACGGTAATCACGAGAGGCCACGATGCCCAGCAGCTTGCCGTTGGCCGTGCCGTCCTCGGTGATGGCGATGGTGGAATGGCCGGTGCGGGCTTTCAGCTCCAGCACATCGTGCAGGGTAGCGTTGGGAGCCAGGTTGGAATCCGAGACCACATAGCCCGCCTTATAGTTCTTGACGCGGCGCACCATGGCGGCCTCGTCCGCGACGCTCTGGGAGCCATAGATGAAAGAAACGCCGCCCTGGCGCGCCAGCGCGATGGCCAGACGGTCGCCGGAGACCGACTGCATGATGGCGCTGATCATGGGGATGTTCATTTCCAGCGGGCATTTCTCCTCGCCCTTGCGGTATTTGACCAGCGGGGTCTTGAGGCTGACGGCTGCAGGGACATTTTCCGCGGAGGAATAGCCCGGCACCAGCAGGTATTCGCCAAAGGTACGAGAGGGTTCTTCATAAAAATAAGCCATAATCAAACTCCTTTTCTCTGCTCACAGGCCAGCCACGCGGCCATCCGTATAACAACAAAAAATTTCATGTGTGGATAAGGCAAAATGATTATATAATATAATACCATATTTGCCGGTCAAATACAAAACCTCTGCGGCACAAACTTTCAAAACACACTGCACAGAAAAACAGGCATTTTGTATAGGAAAGCCAAAAAAGTCATACTCATCCGGCTGCCGGATGACGCCGGACGCAAAAAAGCCCGTCCCACAAAAGAGGACGGACTTTTTTGCACACGAAGCGAGGCTGCCGCCTGTGCGGCGCGGGGTAACGGCTGCGAAGGAGTACAGTCGGAGGAGGAGGCCCGCGCCCGGCACCTCAAGAACAAGTAGAAAAAGATCTCACACAGCAGGCAGTTCCGTTCCTCCCTGCTGTAACTATATTGTAACCCTTTTGATACTGTTTTGCAATACCTTTTTGTAATTTTTTTGTAATTTCTTTTTCAGTTTTTTCCGCAGCCAAGCTCAAGATAGCACTCGAAGGCATTGTGCCCCTCGCGGCGGCCCACGAGATACCAGCCATCCCCCGAAGGCGCATAGAATACTTCCATGCTCTCCCCTTTTGGCACCTCACGATTGTATTTGACGGAAGCAAACACCACCGGCCCCTGTTCCAGCACCTGCGGCGGCAGAGCGTCACAGGCGATATCCAGATAGCAGGCATTGTTCAGGTGGCCGTTGATATCGCACAAAGAATAATGAGCCTTCCATGTGCCCGCAAAGGTCAAATCTTTCGCGCGGTGGACCTGCTGGGGCAGCTCGTCCGGGATATCGTCGTTGCAGATGCCCTCCTTCATCCAGTTCGGCTCGCGCACGATGCACCCCTTTGCGGTGTCGACCGTGATCCAGCGGCTGTCCACCCGGGCGACCTCCTGCCCGGCCGCATCGGACAGCACGGTGATCCGTTTCAGTGTGCCGCGCTTGGCCCGTTCCGCGATGGTCGTCAGTGTCAGCTCCTCGGCGCGACGGGGCACACGGAGAAAACGCAGTGCCTGCCGCCCCACCAGCAGCGCTGCCTGCCGGTCCTTGAAGAATTGGTCATCCATGCCGAACAAACGGATGTGGTCAGCGCTGATCTGCTCCACACAGCGTAGCAGCGCACCGGGCTTCATTCCCCCGCGGAAATCCGAATCCGCATTGCGGACGGTCATCGTTTCGGTATACTGATACAGCATCGGTTCTCCTCCCTGTTTTCAAAAAGGGCAGGCCGCTTTTTACGCAGCCCGCCCCGGATGGGTATTTTTAGTATTGGTTCCGGCTCTTTTTGCGCAGCTTGCGCCAGATGTTGAAGATCGCCAATGCCAGCATCGCCAGCAGGAGCAGCAGAAAAATGACTGCGCTGCCGCCCTCATCGTAGCTCTTCATCTCGCTCCACTTCACATCCAGCTCGCTGTTCACCTCATCGCTCAGCGCCGTGAATACCTGCTCCTTTGCGGCCAGCTCTTCGGCGGGATAAGCGATCTCGCTGTATTTCAGCTCTTCGTCCAGCGCCTCCCAGACGTTCTCCATGGGGGTCGTATAGCCGATATATTCCGTATTGGCTACGCCGACGTCCTGTTCACACATGAAATTGATGAACATTTCCGCCGCTTCCTGGTGCTGGCTGGTGGCGGGGACGCACATGCAGTCTACAGAGAGGACGCTGCCCTCCTCCGGGAACACCCAAGCAAGGTCGGGATTGTCATCGATCATGGTAATGGCGTCGCCCGAATAGTAGACGCCCACCGCGGCCTCGCCGCCGATCATTTTGTCAAAGATCTCATCCATAACATAGGCCTGCACGAGGGGCTTCTGTTTTTTCAGCTCCTCCACTACCTCATCCACCTCGGCAGCCGAGGAAGGATTGATGCTCTTGCCCAGCTTGAAGGCGGCGATGGAATAGGCATCGCGGCTGTTGTTGAACATCAGGATGCTGCCGGCATACTGCTCATCCCACAGGTCCGCCCAGGCTGTGGGGGCCTCCTCTACCATCGTGGTATTGTAGATGATGCCGGTGGTGCAGAGCATGTAGGGCACCGTATAGGCGTTGTCCGGGTCGTAATCCGGGCAGCGGTATTCCTCATTGATCGCGGCAAAATTGGGGATGTTGCTGTAATCCAGGGGCAGCAGCATCTCCTCCGCGATCATCTTGGCCACCATGTAGTCCGAGGGAATGATGACATCATAGTTAGCGGCGCCGGATTTCAGCTTGGCATACATGGATTCATTGGAATCGAAGGTGGTATAGTTCACCTTGATGCCGGTGAGCCGCTCAAAGGCATCCACCACATCCACACTGTCATCCGAGCCATTGGAGATGTACTCGCCCCAGTTGTAGACGTTGAGCGTCAGGTTCTGGCCCGCGAAACGGGTCCAATCGTAATCTGCCGAAACAGAGATATCCTCTGTGACCTCGATCGTTCCCGCCGCAAGGGCCGGGGCAGGCAGCGCCAGCGCGAATACCAGCGCAAGCAAAAGAGCAAATGCACGTTTCTTCACTTTTGTGCCTCCCCTCTCAGCGCTTTCTGGTCACGGTGATAGCTGCGGCTCTCCAGCGCGTTGGACACCAGGATGATGGTCAGGATGACCACGAACATGATCGTGGACAGCGCGTAGATCTCCGGGCTGACCTTCTTTCGTGTCATGGAATAGATCGCGATGGGCAGCGTCTCCACCGTGCCGCAGTTGAAGTAGGAGATCATGAAGTCATCGATGGAATAGGTCAGGCAGATAAGGAAGGCCGACAGGATCGCCGGGCTGATCTCCGGCAGAATGACCTTGAAAAAGGCCTGCTTCGGGTCACAGCCCAGATCCAGCGCCGCCTCATAGAGGCGGATATCCAGCTGCCGCAGCTTGGGGCTGACATTGAAGATGACATAGGGCACATTGAACGCAATATGCGCGATGAGCAGCGTGGGGATGCCCATAATAGTATCCGGCAGCCAGGACACATCGGCGGCAAAGCGCTGATAGGCCACGAACAGCAGCATCAGCGAGATACCGGTGATGATCTCCGGGTTGACGACCGGGATATAGGTGACGTTCGTGACCAGCAGCCGGCTCTTGCGGCCCATCGCCGCGATGCCCAGCGAAGCCGCCGTGCCCAGCACGGTCGCAATGACCGCTGAGACCAGCGCCACCTCCAGCGACACCCACAGCGCATGCAGGATATTGGAGTTGGTGAACAGGCTGGCGTACCACTTCAGCGTAAAGCCGGTGAACAGCGAGTAGCCCTTGCTCTGGTTGAAGCTGAACACGATCATATACGCGATGGGCAGATACATGAAGCAAAAGAACAGCACAACATAGGCGCGCTGAAAAATGCGAAGATGCTTTGTTTTCATCAGGACACGCCCTCCATCTCATCCTCGTCGAAGCTCGAAGTAAAGCTCATGCACAGCAGAACGATGATCATCAGCACAAGGCTCATGGCCGAGCCTACGTTCAGGTTGTAGCTGTTCCCCAAAAACTGCATCTCGATCAGGTCGCCGATCAGCAGATTGGAACCACCGCCCAGCATACGGCTGATCACGAAGGTCGAGACCGCCGGGACGAACACCATGGTGATGCCGGTGCTCACGCCGGGCATGCTCATGGGGATGAGCACCCGCACCAGCGTCTGGGTCGTGCTGGCGCCCAGGTCCTGCGCGGCTTCGATCACGCTCTGGTCGATCTTGGTCATGCTGGTGTAGAGCGGAAGGATCATATAGGGCAGGTAGTTGTACACCATGCCCAGCACCACTGCACCGGCGGTGTTGAGCATGGTATAGGGTCCCAGCCCCAAAAAGCCCAGCACCGTGTTGACCGGACCGTTGACACTGAGCAGGCCCATCCATGCATAGGTACGCAGCAGAAAGTTCATCCACATGGGCAGCATGACCAGCATGAGCATGATGTGCTGCTTGTTCACCCGCAGACGGGAGAGGAAATAACCAATGGGAAATGCCAGCACCAGACACAGCACTGTGGCGATGAGCGCCAGAAGCAGACTGCGGGCGAACACCGAGCCATAACCGCTGATCGAGGCAAGATTTGTCAGGGTGAAATGCCCCTCGCCATCGGTCAGGGCATAATAGACCACGATGAGCAGCGGGACCACCGTGAACAGGACCATCCATACCAGATAGGGATAGGCCAGACGCTTATCATAGATCTTCATTTCTTCGTCAGCCCTCCGAACGCGCCATGATATGGATCTCGTTGGGGCCGATGCGCATGCCGATGGTCTCCCCCGGCGTGCAGGCGCGGGTGGAGTGGATGAGCCACTCGCGGCCGTCGCAGTCTACATGCATCTCGAAGTGTACGCCCTTGAAGATGACCTCATTCACCACACCGGTGAGCTGGCCCTCCATCGGGGAGACCACCTCGATGTCCTCCGGCCGGATGACTACCTGCACGCTCTGCTCCCGCGCAAAGCCGCGGTCCACACAGGGGAACTCTGTCCCCGCAAAGGAGACCAGGAAATCGCGGTGCATCACGCCGTCCACGATGTTGGAAGCGCCGATAAAGTCCGCCACGAAGGCATTGGTCGGCTCATTGTAGATATCCTCTGGGGTACCGATCTGCTGCACACGGCCGCCGTTCATGACGACCACCGTGTCCGACATGGTCAGAGCCTCTTCCTGGTCATGGGTAACATAGATAAAGGTGATGTTCATTTCACGCTGCAGCCGCTTCAGCTCGAGCTGCATTTCCTTGCGCAGCTTGAGGTCCAGCGCGCCCAGCGGCTCGTCCAGCAGCAGGATCTCCGGCTCATTGACCAGACTGCGCGCGATCGCCACGCGCTGCTGCTGGCCGCCGGACATCTGGCCGATGCTCCGCCGCTCGAAGCCCTTCAGGCCGACGACCTCCAGCATCTCCTGCACCTTGCGGCGGATGGTGTTTTCATCCATCTTTTTCAGCCGGAGGCCAAAGGCTACGTTCTCGAACACATTCAGGTGCGGGAACAACGCGTACTTCTGGAACACCGTATTCACCGGCCGTCGATAAGGAGGCACGCCGGTGATATCCTCACCCTTGAGAAAGACCTTGCCTGCGTCTGGTTCCAGAAAGCCAGCGATCAGTCGAAGTGTCGTTGTTTTTCCGCAGCCGGAGGGACCCAGCAGCGTGACAAATTCCTTGTCGTGGATATCGAGGTGCAGCCCGTCCAGAATGCGCTGGCCGTCGAACTCCACCACGATGTCCTGCAATGATACGATCACCGAGTTGTCCATTTTGAAACAATGCCTCCTTAAATTCAGATACGAAAAAAGACAGGGTTCTTGACCCCATCCCCCGTACCAGGGCACCCGGTCCCCGCGCATCGTCCATCGTTGCCGGATCTGCGCAGATTCTCTCTCCCTGTTTGCCTTATCTTAAACAATCATAAATCAAATGTCAATCACTCTGCCCCTTTTTGGGAAAAGTTTCCGATTATGACGAAAAGACAGGGCAAAAATGGAATATTTTTGAAAAAACTTTGTATTTTTTGTACACCCTTCCCGATTTCCTGTATAAAAATCCGGCTTCCTCCCCTTTCCAGAGCGATGCAGATGCCCGGGACACGCCGCATAAAACAAGGCGGAGCCTCTCATGAGACTCCGCCTTGTCTGAAGTGCGAAAA
>JBJERT010000026.1:8300-10938 GCA_051882435.1 Faecalibacterium sp. | reverse complement strand
AAAAAAATCCCCGGACACCTTCCTGCCAAAAACAGGGAAGCGTCCGGGGTTGTTTTTTACTGTGGGTCGGTCAGGACGAAGGTCAGTTCTGCGGAGGCGGCGCACTTGCCGTCCACCCAGGCGGAAGCCTTTCCGACACCCACGGGGCCGTGCTGTTCGACCAGTTCACAGTGCAGTTCCAGCACATCGCCGGGGGTGACCTGCTTGCGGAACCGTGCGTTTTTGATGCCGCCGAACAGAGCCAGTTTGCCCTTGTTCTGCTCGCAGCTCAGGGCGGCCACCGCGCCGGTCTGCGCCAGCGCCTCGAGGATGAGCACACCGGGCATGACGGGCTGGCCGGGGAAGTGTCCGCAGAAAAATTCCTCGTTCCGGGTCACGCACTTGCGGCCGATGGCCCACTGCCCCGGCTCATAATCCAGGATACGGTCCACGAGTGCAAAGGGATAACGATGAGGCAGGATCTGCGCGATCTGCGCCGAGGTCAGGGCATGCGGGTCCTCCCGCACCGAAAGCGTGGATGCCATGCGTTCAGCCCTCCCACTTGCCAAAGACCAGGCAGGCGTTGTGTCCGCCAAAGCCCAGACTGTTGCTCAGCGCGTACCGAATGGGCATCTCGCGGCCCACGTTGGGCGTGTAATCCAGATCGCACTCCGGGTCGGGCTGCTCGTAGTGGATGGTGGGCGGGACGAAGCTGTCCCGCACGGCCAGCGCGGTGAACACTGCCTCGACGCCGCCCGCGCCGCCCAGCAGATGGCCGGTCATACTCTTGGTGGAGCAGACCGCGATCTCCCGGGCGTGCTCCCCGAACACGGTGTGGATCGCTGCCGTTTCGCAGCTGTCATTCATGTGGGTGCCGGTGCCGTGGGCGTTGATGTGGTCCACCTGCTCCGGCGCAATGCCGCCGTCGGCCAGAGCCAGCCGCATGCAGTCGGCCGCCCCTGCGCCGCCGGGAGCAGGCGCCGTGAAGTGATGCGCGTCGCAGTTGGCGCCGTAGCCCACCACCTCGGCATAGATGTACGCGCCGCGGGCCTGAGCGTGCTCGAGAGATTCCAGCACCAGGATACCGCTGCCTTCGCCCATGACGAAGCCGCCGCGGCGGGCATCGAAGGGCAGGCTGGCGGCCTCGGGGTCGACGGAGGTGGACAGTGCCTTCATGCTGGCAAAGCCGCCGATGCCCAGCGGACTGATGCAGCTCTCCGCGCCGCCGCAGACCATGACCTGCTCGTAGCCGTCGCGGATGCGGTGGAAGGCGTCGCCCACGGCGTTGGTGCCGCCGGCACAGGCGGTCACCGGGCAGGAGCACATGCCCTTGAGGCCGAAGCGGATCGCGATCTGCGCCGCGGCCATGTTCGCGATGGACATGGGCACAAAATAGGGGCTGATCTTCTCGTAGCCCTTTTCCGCGCCGCGCAGGGCCTGCTCCTCGATGGTGGGCAGGCTGCCGATGCCGCTGGAAACGATGACGCCGATCTGGGCGGCATCGTCGGCGGCAGGCTCCAGTCCGCTGTCAGCCAGCGCCTCGGCGGCAGCCGCCAGCGCCATCTGGGTGAAGCGTGCCATTTTGCGGGCTTCCTTGCGGTCGATGACGCCGGAGGGGTCGAAGTCCTTGACCTCGCCTGCCAGCGTACACTTGAAGCCCGTGGTGTCGAACTGCGTGATAGGGCCGATGCCGCACTGGCCTGCGCGGGCGGCAGCCCAGCTTGCGGCGGCGGTATTGCCCAGCGGGTTCACCGTGCCAAGGCCGGTGATGACCACTCTGCGTTTTTCCATAGGAGCGTTCCTTTCTGTTGTCACATTGCCATGCCGCCGTCCACGCACAGGACCTGCCCGGTGAGATAGCGGCTCTCCTCCGCGGCCAGGAAGGCCACGGCCCGTGCCACATCCTCCGGCTGGCCGGGACAGCCCACGGGGATGCCCTTGCACAGCTCGGCCTGCACGGCCTCGGGCAGCGCGGCGGTCATATCGGTCTGGATGAAGCCCGGGGCCACCGCGTTGACGGTGACGCCGCGGCTGGCCAGCTCCCGCGCCAGACTCTTGGTCAGACCGATAAGCCCTGCCTTGCTGGCGGCATAGTTGGTCTGGCCCGCGTTGCCCCGCAGGGCCACCACGCTGCTCAGGTTGATGATGCGGCCATAGCGCTGGCGCACCATGCGGCGGGCCGCTTCCTTGCAGCAGAGGAACGCGCCCTTGAGGTTCGCGTCCACCACGCGGTCAAAGTCCTCCTCGGTCAGGCGGAGGATAAGGTTATCGCGGGTGACGCCCGCGTTGTTGACAAGGATATCCACCCGTCCGTAGGCATCCAGCGCGGCGTCGAACAGCGCCTTGACGCCCTCGGCGGTGGAGATATCGGCCTGTACGGCCAGCGCCTCGGCCCCGGCCTGCTGGCACAGGGCTACGGTCTCGGCTGCGGCGGCCTCGCCGCGGCAATAGTTGACCACGACCTTGCAGCCCTGCTGCGCCAGCGCGACGCAGACCGCCCGGCCGATGCCGCGGCTGCCGCCGGTCACGACGGCCACACGGCGAATCGCTTCTTCGCTCATGCTTCGGCTCCTTTCCATGCAGCCAGAAATGCTTCCAGCTCCTCAGCGGTCTCGACGGCCGTGCAGCTCACTGCGCTGCCCAGCGTCTTTTTGACGAA
>JBJERT010000026.1:0-8200 GCA_051882435.1 Faecalibacterium sp. | reverse complement strand
GCCATCAGGCGGGTGTGGAAGGGACCGCTGACCTTGAGCGGGATGCAGCGGCGCGCTCCGGCCTGCTTTGCCAGCTCGGCGGCGCATTCCACTGCTTTGCGTTCGCCGCCGATGACCAGCTGTCCCGGACAGTTATAATTGCAGATCTGCACGACTCCCGCATCCGACGCCTGGGCGCAGCAGGCCGAGAGCCGGTCGCGCTCCAGATTCATCACGGCGATCATGGCGCAGTCCAGCCCCCGGGCAGCGTCGGCCATGGCGCGGCCACGGTAGGCGGCCAGCTCCACGGCCTGTTTGGGGGTGAACACCCCGGCGGCCTGAAGCGCGGAATATTCGCCCAGCGAAAGCCCGGCCAGATAATCCGCCTTCACCCCTGCTTCAGCCAGCACGGCGCTGACGCCCGCGGCAAAAGCGACCATGCAGGGCTGCGTGTATTCGGTCTGATTCAAAACACCGTCCGGGTCCTCGAAGCAGACGCGGTGCAGGTCAAAATCCAGCTCCGCGCTGTCAAAAGCCGCCCGGAAGGCGGGATAGTTCTCATAAAGATCTTTGGCCATGCCGGGGTGCTGACTACCCTGCCCGGCGTAAAGGATCGCAAGCTTCATGCGTTGTTCCTCCATTCAGTCTCCAGTTCCTCCATCAGCTCGCGCACGGTGCGCATCCGGTCCAGACGCCCCACGTTCGCCCCGCAGAAGAACAACCCTTCCTCCACGTTGCCTTTCACGGCTTCGATGAGCGCGCGGGTGATGCAGTAGGGGACAGAGGCCGGGTCGCAGCTTTTCAGGCAGCGGGCGCACCGACGGGGCGGGAACCGCAGCCCCTGCTCCAGCTTCTGGACCAGAGGCGTGGCCAGCGCGCGGCCGGGCATACCCACGGGACTGTGGATGATGCGCACGTCCTCGGGTCTTGCGCGCAGCAGCACGTCCTTGTAGGTCTGGCTGGCGTCGCATTCCTCGGTAGCGATAAAGCGGGTGGCGAGCTGCGCCCCCGCCGCGCCCATGGCGGTATAGTGCGCGATGTCCGCCCCGGTATAAACACCGCCCGCTACGAACACCGGGATGCCGTGACCGAACTTTGCCTCATAGGGGCGCACGGCGTCCAGGACCTCCGGCAGGATGTCGTCCAGCGTCTGGCAGCGCCCGGCCAGCAGATCAGACTCGGAAAAGCCGAGATGCCCGCCAGCTTGACAGCCCTCGATCACGATGAAATCCGCGGTGCGGCTGAATTTTTCCGCCCAGCGGCGCAGGATGAGCTTTGCCGCCCGGCCGCTGGAAACGATGGGGGCAATGGCCACGTCCAGACGGGACACCAGCCCCGGCAGCTCCAGAGGAAGCCCCGCGCCCGAGACCACCGCGTCCACGCCCGCCTCCACGGCGGTGCGCACGGCTTCGGCGTAGTCACGGGTGGCGACCATGGCGTTGACAGCCACAAGCCCCGCGCCCCGGGCCAGCGCTTTTGCTTTCTGGATCTCCTGCGCCAGCGCGCGGCGGTTGGCCGAGGTCGGGTCTGTCGCAAAATCCGGCTCCCGGAATCCTACGTCCGCAGTGGAGATGCACCCCATGCCGCCGCAGGCCGCCACAGCACCCGCCAGGCCGCCCAGCGAGACGCCCACGCCCATGCCGCCCTGCAAAATGGGGCGGGGGAGCGCCCGGCCGGCGAGGGTCAGCATTCGGCGCTCAGCGCGGCGATGCGCTGCCTCCCGCCTTCCCACAGGTCGTCCAGAATGTCCGCCACAGGCCGGATCTCGTGCAGCATACCGGCCACCTGACCGGCCATCAGGCTGCCGCTGGTCACGTCGCCCTCAAAGACGGCGCGGCGCAGGCTGCCCAGCGTGAACTTTTCCAGCTCCATCTTGTCGGCCCCGGCCTTTTCCTGCCGGACGTATTCGCGGCTCATGCGGTTCTTGAGCACCCGCACGGGTGTGCCGCCGATGCGGCCGGTAACGATGGTATCGCTGTCTTTGGCGCGCAGCAGCGCCTCTTTGTAGTTGGGATGGATGGGGCATTCCTCGCTGACCAGCAGGCAGGTGCCCACCTGCACGCCGCAGGCTCCCAGCGCGAAGGCGGCGGCAAGCTGCCGCCCGTCCGCGATGCCGCCCGCCGCAATGACCGGCAGGTCCACCGCGTCCACGACCTGAGGAACCAGCGCCATGGTGGTCATCTCGCCCACATGACCGCCGCTCTCGGTGCCCTCGGCGATGATGGCGTCCACGCCCAGCGGGGCCAGATGCCGCGCCAGAACGGCGGCGGCCACCACCGGGATGACCTTGATGCCGGCGGCTTTCCACATCGGCACATATTTGCCCGGGTTGCCCGCGCCGGTGGTCACCACAGGCACTCCCTCGTCCACAACGATCTGTGCAAACTCATCCGCCTGCGGGTGCATGAGCATGATGTTCACGCCAAAGGGCTTGTCGGTCAGCTCCTTGCAGCGGCGGATGTTCCGGCGCAGAGCCTCGGCATCCATGCCGCCCGCGCCGATCAGCCCCAGCGCGCCCGCGTTGGAGCAGGCGGCGGCGAACTCGCCGGTGGCGATGTTGGCCATGCCGCCCTGGATAATGGGATATTTCGTCCCAAGGATCTCATTCAGAAGTTTCATTTGGCAGTTGTCCCTCTATAGCGCAGCAGCATGCCGCCCCAGGTCAGGCCGCCGCCGAAGCCGACACAGGCGATGGTCTGGCCGGGCAGCAGCAGCCCGGTTTCGGCCATTTCGTTCAGCGCCGTGGGGATACTGGCGGCGCTGGTGTTGCCGTGGCGGTCCATATTCTTGTAAAATTTTTCCGGTTCCGCGCCCAGATGCCGGACGCAGTGGTCGATGATGCGGCTGTTGGCCTGATGGCAGACCACCCAGTCCAGCGCATCCAGCGTCAGCCCGCTCTCGTCCAGCACAGCGTTCAGACAGCGGGGCAGGGCATCCACCGCGAAGCGGAACACGGCCCGGCCGTCCATGGAGATGGGCGCAGAGCCGCTGCGGCTGGGGCCGCCTGCGTGGATGGCATCATCGCCGCGGGCGCCCAGCGTGACCGCAAAGGGCGGCTCTGCAGTCCGCTCAAAGACCGCCGCGCCCGCGCCGTCGCCGAACAGCACACAGGTGGAGCGGTCGGCGGGGTCCATCAGGCGGGAGAGCGCCTCGCACCCGATGACGAGGGCATAGCGTCCGCCCAGCGTGGCCAGCAGACCGCGGGCCACGGCAGCCCCGTAGATGAAGCCCGAACAGGCCGCGTTCACATCCAGTGCGGGCCGGTCCTCCGGCAGGCCCAGCGCCCGCTGCACCTGGCAGGCGACGCTGGGCGTGGCGTCCGGGGCGGAAAGGGTGGCGCACACACAACAGCCGATCTCCGCCGGAGACAGGCCGCTGCGCTCCAGCGCCTGCCGCGCCGCGGCAATAGCCAGCGTCGCTGCTGTTTCCTGCTCGGTGCACCAGTGCCGCGCGCGGATGCCGGTGCGGGTGGTGATCCACTCGTCGCTGGTGTCCACCATGCGGCTCAGCTCCTCGTTGGTCACGGTGCGGCCGGGCAAAGCCCCGCCGGTGGCGATCAGCTGTAAACCTTCCATCCTTCGTTTGCTTCTCCGATCTGACGATATTTTTTGTAGCGCTGGTCGGCCAGAGCCTTGCCGTTCATGCGGCACAGCGCGGCCAGATGGGCCTTGAGCGCCTCGTCCATGCTCTCGAACAGGGCCGTGTGGCTGCGCTGCGCGCCGCCCAGAGGCTCGGGGATGACCTCCTCCACGATGCCGTCGCGGTACAGGTCCTGTGCGGTCAGCTTCATGATCTCACAGGCTTCGCCGCTGCGGGAGGAGTCCTTCCACAGGATGCTGGCGAATCCCTCGGGGCTGAGCACCGAGTAGACCGCGTTCTCCAGCATCAGGATGCGGTTGGCGACGCCCAGAGCCAGCGCGCCGCCGCTGGAGCCTTCGCCCGTGACCACCGCAATGACCGGCACGGTAAGGCCGCTCATCTCCATGAGATTGCGGGCGATGGCCTCGCCCTGCCCGCGCTCCTCGGCTTCCTTGCCGGGATAAGCGCCCGGCGTGTCGATGAAGGTGATGATGGGCCGCCCGAACTTTTCGGCCTGTTTCATCAGGCGCAGCGCCTTGCGGTAGCCCTCCGGCCCCGGCATGCCAAAGTTGCAGCGCAGATTCTCCTGTAAGGTGGAACCCTTGCGGTGGCCGATGACCGTGACCGGCATGCCGTGGAACAACGCGATGCCGCCCAGAATGGCCGCGTCCTCGCGGCACTGGCGGTCGCCGCACTGCTCAAAGAAATCGGTGAACAGCGCGGAGATGATCTCGTCGATATGGGGCCGGTTCGGGTGGCGGGCCAGAAAGACCCGGTCCGCCGGGGTCAGCGCCCCGCAGCCGCGAAGGATCGCGTCCTCCTGCGCCGAAAGCTCGGCCAGCTCGGCGGCATGGGCCGTGATGGCATCCATGGCGGCGTCCTCGTCCGACGCGTCGCCCCGCAGCCGCGCGATCTGCTGGTCCAGCGGCACGAGCTGCTGTAAGATATCCTGGATCAATCCCGTTTCCTCCTCTGTGAATGCAGCCGCAGCAGCCGGATGAGGGTGTCCCGCATCTCATTGCGCGGCACGACCTGGTCCACGAACCCGTGTTCCAACTGGAACTCGCTGCGCTGAAAGCCCGCGGGCAGCTTTTCGCCGATGGTCTGCTCGATGACACGCGGCCCGGCAAAGCCGATGAGCGCCCCCGGCTCGGCCAGCATGATGTCGCCCAGACTGGCAAAGCTGGCGGTGACGCCGCCCGTGGTGGGGTGGGTCAGAACGCTGATGAACAGCCCGCCCTTCGCGGAGAATCTCTCGATGGCGGCGGAGGTCTTGGCCATCTGCATCAGGCTGAAAATGCCTTCCTGCATCCGCGCGCCGCCGCTGGCCGAAAAGATGATCAGAGGCAGATGCTTCGCTGCCGCATACTCGATGGCCCGGGTGATCTTTTCGCCCACGGCGGTGCTCATGCTGCCCATAAAGAAACGGCTGTCCAGCACCGCGGCTACGACCGCGATCCCGCCGATGCGGCCCACGGCAGTGACCGCAGCCTCTTTCAGGCCGGTCTTTTCGCTCTGGGCGGTGAGCTTTTCCGGGTAGCCGGGAAAGCCCAGCGGGTCCTGCGGCACAAGCTCCTCGTCCAGCTCGCGGAAGCTGCCGTGATCCAGCACAAGGCTCAGCCGGTAGTATCCGCCGATGGGCAGATGCACCCCGCAGTTGGGGCAGACGTAAAGGCTTCTGGCCCAGATCTGCCGCGTGGCCCGGCGGCCGCACTGCTTGCACTCCACGAACTGTGGCTCGTAGCCGGAGGTGCCGGCATCGCGCCTTGCTTTGAACTGAAAGGTGCGCTGCCGCATCCGAACGGGGAACAGCTCTTTGATGTCGTTCATAAAGCGACGCCTCAGGCCTCGGCCTTGGTCAGATAGTTGAAGATGTCGCCGACGGTCTTGAGGTTCGCCAGCTCCTCGTCCGGGATGGAAACGCCAAAGGCATCCTCCAGCGCCATGTTCAGCTCCACGGCGTCCAGGCTGTCGGCCTCGAGGTCCTCGGTCAGGCTGGCCTCCATGGTCACCTTTTCGGCGTCGCAGTTCAGGGTGTCAACAATGATCTTCTTCATCTCTTCAAACGTCATAATGGAACTCTCCTTGTCTCATGTTGTATTGTTAAAGTATATTATCTAAATTATTTTAGACAAATCGGACAAGGACCATTATAACGCAGGACGGCATTTTGTCAAGCAAAATTATTAAAGAAATTGAGATTTCACCCTTTGTTCATAGACAAAGCACGAAAAAACCGCAAAGCAGTCAATGCCGCTCTGCGGAAAGGTGGGGCGCAGCCCCCGCGCGCGGGAGCGCGCAAACCGGTGCCGCAGCCTTGCTTCTATAAAAAAACTTGGCCCACACGCATGTGTGGGCCGTTTGAAAAGTTTTTCGGTTCCTTTTTTCAAAAAGGAACAAAATCCCCCGTCTCTCCGTTCCAGGGCTGCCTCCGGCTTTCCACGACCTGCCCGGGCGACTGGAGCGCGCGGTCCATCAGCAGGGAGATATACGCATCCTGTAAGGCGTCGGCGAGGGGATAGACCTCGGGGCCGCCGGAGCTGTAAGCCTCCATGCCGTCCAGCAGGCAGGCGATGGCGGTCTCGTCCTCCGTGAGGCCGCGGCCCGCGAAACGCGGCTGGACCTCCAGCGCGCGGCAGACCGGCACCGCGTCGGCACCCAGATACCGCAGGGTGTGCCCGTCCAGCTCGCCGCGCTCGCCCTGGATATTTATATGTACCGTGCGCAGGTCGGAGTGATACTGCACGTTGCAAAAATCCAGAAACGCGACCCCGCCGCCCGCAAATTCCAGTGTGTGGCGCTGGAGCACCTTTTTGACCAGCGGTCCGTGGGCGATCTTGCCCCAGCGGGAATCGGTCTCGATGATCTGCACCGGCCATGCCTGTCCGCTGACCCGGACCGCCTGCTGCCCGGCGTTCAGGAACAGCCGGGCGAGGCTGGCGGCGTGGTAGCCGTGGGCCACCGACAGCCGCGCAAAGGCAGGCGTGCCCAGCAGCCCGGCCCGCACCGCCGCAAGCTGGGCCGACAGGGTGGGGTAGAGGGCATACTGCTCCGCGATCTGGAGCTTCGCCCCTTGGAGATGCAGCTCCCAAAGCCCGCGCAGCTCTTCCTCCGAAAGGGCCGCGGGGGTCTCGCACAATACAGAGTACCCACGGGCCAGCCATTCCCGGCTGACGGCGGAAAGGGACGCCTTGTTCACTGCCACGACCACGAGATCCGGCCGCAGGGCAAGGCATTCGTCCAGAGAACAGGTGGTGTGTACGCCGTAACGCTGCATCTGAGCAGCCTTTTCGGGGGTGCGGCAGAGCATGGCGCAGGCTTCAAAGCGCTCCGGCAGCGCCTGCGCGATGCGCACATAAAACAGCGACCGCCAGCCGGAACCGACGATAAGATAACGCAGCTTAGCCATGACGCGCCTCCTCCCGGATGTGGGCTTGCAGCTCCCGCTCGAACTGCGCGGCATCCAGCGGGAACGTGACCTTTTGGCCCAGCCACGCCGACAGATAGGCGGCATCGGTCAGAGCCAGCGCGTTGACGCCCTCCACGCCCGGCGCGGCCAGCGGCTCGCCGTACAGGATGGCGCGGGCAAAATTGTTGAGCATGGCGGGGTATGGCTCCTCCTGCGGGCCGAAATCCTCCCGCGTGACCGTTTCGGCGAACTGCTGGCGCTCGGTACAGGCAGCGGTGCGGCGGTAGGTCTCGGTGTCCTGCGCGTAGGTGTGCAGCGTCAGCACCTCGCCTTCCAGCAGCGCGGTACCGCGGGTGCCGACGATCTCCAGCCGTTCGCCGCGGGTGCCCTCGCCGGTGGAGAGCAGAAAGCTGGCCGTGCGCCGGTCGGGATATTCCATCAGCAGGGTGGCCTCGTCGTCCACCAGAAAGTTGTTGTACTTTCCGTAAGGGATGAGCGCGTAAACGCTCAGGGGCATGCCGAACAGCCACTGGAAAATGTCCAGCAGATGCTGGCCCTGATTGAGCAGCGCGCCGCCGCCCTCGCCCGCCCAACTTGAACGCCAGCTCCCGGAGCGGTGGTATTCCCAGGTGCGGAAGTAGCGGCTGTTCTCCAGCAGGACGCGCTGCACGCTGCCCAGCGCGCCGCCGTCCAGCAGCTCTTTCAGGCGGCGGTATTTGCGGTACATCCGCTGGTGGAACATCATGGCGAAGGTCAGCTCCGGGTGCTGCGCGGCGGCACGGTTCATTTCCAGCGCCGGGCCAATGGAGTTGGCCGAGGGCTTGTCGCACAGCACATGCTTGCCGTGCGCGAACGCCTGCTCTGCCAGCGCGGGATGGGTGCTGTGCGGCGTGACGATCAGCACCGCGTCAAAGTCCTCGGCGCGGGTGTAAAGCTCGTCGGCGCTGACGCAGACCCGCACCCCGGCGGGCAGCTCGTCCCGCGCCCACTGCTGCGCTTCGGCGCTGCGGCAGACCACTGCCGCCAACGTCAGCGGCCCGGCTTCGCCCGCCGCGATCATCCTGGCATATTTGCGCCCCATCGTGCCTGTGCCGACAAGGGCCGCGCGTACCTGTTCCATGGGGAGGCTCCTTTCTGATATTACGGGGGTTTTTGTTCCTTTTTGAAAAAAGGAACCGAAAAACTTTTTACTGCGCCCATCGCATTCGCGATGGGCGGGAAAGTGTGTTGGTT
>JBJERT010000025.1:0-2246 GCA_051882435.1 Faecalibacterium sp. | reverse complement strand
GCTATACATTCCATCGGGAATCTGGTATAATACGAGAGTATTCTTTTTGTCGAGAGGACTCTTTTCATGCGAGTTTGTTTTTATACCCTTGGCTGCAAGGTGAATCTGAACGAGACCGGCGCGCTGGAGCAACTGTTCCGGGCCAACGGTTTTACCATCGTGCCCGAAGGCGAGGCAGCGGATGTATTTATCGTCAATAGCTGCACCGTGACCAACTTTGGCGACCAGAAGAGCCGCAAATGGCTGCGGCGCGCCAAGCGCGAGAATCCCGGGGCGGTCACTGTGCTGACCGGCTGCTACCCGCAGGCGTTCCCCGAGGAGGCCGCACAGTTCATGGAGGCTGACCTCGTGTGCGGCAACGGCGACCGCCGGGCGATCCTGGACAACGTCCGGCTTCTGCTGGACGGCCACGAGCGCATCGTAGCCATTACGCCCCACACCCGCGGCGAGCAGTTCGAGGAGCTTCCGGTGGAGCGTTTTGAGACGCACACCCGTGCATTTATAAAAGTAGAAGACGGATGCAACCGCCAGTGTGCTTATTGTGTCATCCCCCGCGCCCGCGGGCCGGTGCGCAGCCGCGCCGAGGCCAGCATCCTGTCCGAGCTGCGCCAGCTTGCCGCCGCCGGATACCGCGAGGTCGTCCTGAGCGCCATTTCCCTGCCCAGCTACGGGCTGGACACCGGCACCAGTCTGGTGGAGCTGGTGGAGCGCTGCGCGCAGGTCGAGGGCATCGAGCGCATCCGGCTGGGCAGTCTGGACCCCGACATGCTGACGCCGGAGGCCATCGCCCGGCTGGCCGCGGTGGAAAAGCTCTGTCCGCAGTTCCATCTGAGTCTGCAAAGCGGCTGCACCGCCACTTTGCGCCGGATGCGCCGCGTTTACACCGCCGAACAGTACGCTCAGGTCGTGGACGCTCTGCGGGCCGCCTACGGCGGGCGGGCCGTCAGCTTTACCACAGACTGCATCTGTGGTTTTCCCGGCGAGACCGAAGAGGATTTCAGCGAGAGCTGCGATTTTTTGAGACGCATCGGTTTTTTGAAGGTCCATGTATTCCCCTACTCCCGCCGCAGCGGCACCCCGGCCTATGACTTCCCTGGCCAGATCCACGAGCGCGAAAAGCAGGCCCGCAGCCGCCGGATGAACGCCATTGCGGAGGAGGTCCGCGCCCAGGTGCTGGCCGGTCTGGAAGGCACGGAAGATACCGTTTTGCTGGAAACGCCGCTGTCCGGCACGCTGTTCACCGGCTACACACGGTTGTACGTTCCGGTGGTCGTCAGCGCGCTGGGGCATTCCAGCGGAGAGATCGTTCCGGTGCGTCTGGGCCGCTATGACGGCGAGCGTGTGCGGGCAGAATTGGCCTGAAAGCGGAGGTTTTTCCTGTTTTTCATTGTTTTTTCTTTAACGATTTCTGGTTTTTCTCTTTTCAACCGTTGGTTTTTATGCTACAATAACAGTGGAGTATTCGGGGCGGGGCGTTTTGTGTCTGTGCCGCGCACCCGTTTTGTGCCGCCCGGTGAGCAGGGCGGTGCTTCAAGGTTTCGTTTTGTTACTTAAGGAGTGGTATTTGGTATGAGTTTCAGAGGTATCAACACGACGGTCATTCAGATCCGCCGCCAGGTGTTCACCGAAGTAGCCCGGATGGCATACGCCAACGTCAAAGGCGAGCAGGCCAACCATATGATGCGCAAGATCCCCTACACCATCATCCCCGGTGAGGAAGGCAAGCTGCGCAAGGACATCTTCCTCGAACGTGCTATCGTCGAGGAACGTGTGCGTCTGGCTATGGGTCTGCCCACCCGCCGTATGGATGAGCACAACAGCGTCGTGTCCGGTCTGGAGGACGCTTCCATTGCGGACAAGTATTATGATCCCCCTCTGGTGAACGTCATCAAGTTCGCCTGCAACCGCTGCCCCGAGAAGATGGTCAAGATCTCCGACCTGTGCCAGGGCTGTCTGGCGCATCCCTGCATGGAGGTCTGCCCCAAGGGTGCCATTTCCTGGGAGAGCGGCCGTTCCATCATCGATCAGGAAAAGTGCATCAAGTGCGGCCGCTGTGTGGATGTCTGCCCCTATCACGCCATCGTCAAGACCGAGCGTCCCTGCGCCGCCGCCTGCGGCATGGGCGCGATCCATTCCGACGAGCTGGGCCGTGCGGAGATCGATTACAGCAAGTGCGTGTCCTGCGGCCAGTGTCTGGTCAACTGCCCCTTCGGCGCCATCGCGGACAAGGGCCAGATCTATCAGCT
>JBJERT010000024.1:4433-10982 GCA_051882435.1 Faecalibacterium sp. | reverse complement strand
CTTTTGCTCCGGGTTCGATGCGTTTGCTCCAAAATTCCAAATTTGTCCGCGGGCAAAATCGTCAGTTTTGTCTATTGCGTTTTGCGGCCTTCCAAGCTATAATTCTTGCATAGACAGCAACGGCGCTGTGGGTCACCTCCTGACTCGCAGCGCCGTTTTGTTTGGAGCTTTTCGCTTCGGTCCTCCCACATTGAGGCGGGAGGCTTGCGGCGGTATTTGCAATGGGAATACAAAATTAAGATCAAGTAAGGAGTAGGATTTATGGCAGCAAATGTTATGGAGATCTACGGCAGCAAGGTCTTTAACGAGTATGTGATGAAGGAGCGCCTGCCGAGCGCCACCTATAAGAGCCTGAAGAACACCCTGCACAAGGGCGCTCCGCTGGACCTGGAAGTCGCAAACGTCGTCGCCAGCGTGATGAAGCGCTGGGCCATGGAGCAGGGCGCGACGCATTACACCCACTGGTTCCAGCCTCTGACCGGCATCACCAGCGAGAAGCACGACGGCTTCATCAGCCCGGTAGGCGACGGCACCGCCATCATGGAGTTCAGCGGCAAGGAGCTGGTCCGCGGTGAGCCGGACGCTTCTTCCTTCCCCTCCGGCGGCCTGCGCGCCACCTGCGAGGCCCGCGGCTACACCGCCTGGGACCCCACCAGCTACGCTTTCGTCAAGGACGACGTGCTGTGCATCCCCACCGCGTTCGTCAGCTACACCGGCGAGGCTCTGGACAAAAAGACTCCGCTGCTGCGCTCGATGAACGCCCTGTCCAGCCAGGCCATCCGCATCCTGAAGCTGTTTGGCAAGAATGTGGATTATGTCTCCACCACGGTCGGCCCAGAGCAGGAGTATTTCCTGGTCAAGAAGGAGGATTACGAGGCCCGTCAGGACCTGATCCTCACCGGCCGCACCCTGTTCGGCGCTCCGTCCGCCAAGGGCCAGGAGCTGGAGGAGCACTACTTCGGCGTGATCCGTCCCGAGGTCTCCGCCTTTATGAAGGAGCTGGACGAGGAGCTGTGGAAGCTGGGCATCCCCGCCAAGACCAAGCACAACGAGGTCGCCCCCTGCCAGCATGAGCTGGCCCCCATCTTCGACACCACTAACGTCGCCATCGACCACAACCTTCTGACGATGGAGATGATGAAGAAGCTGGCCCCCAAATACGGCCTGGTCTGCCTGCAGCACGAGAAGCCCTTTGAAGGCGTCAACGGCAGCGGCAAGCACAACAACTGGTCTATGGGCACTTCTCACGAGAACCTGCTGGACCCGGGCGACACCCCCATGGAAAACCTGCAGTTCCTGGTCTTCCTGGCCGCGGTCATCAAGGCCGTTGACGAGTATGCCGACCTGCTGCGCACCTCTGTCGCCACCCCGGGCAACGACCACCGTCTGGGCGCCAACGAGGCTCCCCCGGCCATCATCTCCATCTTCGTCGGCGAGGAGCTGGAGGCTGTCATTGACGCGATCGCTTCCGATTCCCCCTATGCCGGTCCGGTCAAGATGAAGATGGATCTGGGCGTGGACGTCCTGCCCAAGTTCAGCAAGGATACCACCGACCGCAACCGCACTTCTCCCTTTGCTTTCACCGGCAACAAGTTCGAGTTCCGTATGCCTGGCTCTGCCGAGAACCTGAGCGACGCCAATACCATCCTGAACACCGCGGTCGCCAAGGAGCTGAAGGGCTACGCCGACGAGCTGGAGGGTGCCGAGGACTTCACCAGCGCGGTCATCGCTCTGGTCAAGCGCACCATCCGTGACCATCGCCGTGTCATCTTCAACGGCAACGGCTATACCGCCGAGTGGGAGGCCGAAGCGGAGCGCCGCGGCCTGCCCAACAAGAAGTACACCCCCGCTGCCCTGCCCGCTCTGGTCGACCCGAAGAACATCGCTCTGATGGAGGAGTTCGGTGTTCTGACCAAGGTCGAGATGGAGAGCCGCTACGAGGTCGAGATGGAGCATTACTCCAAGATCATCAACATCGAGGCTCTGACCATGCTGGAAATGGCCCGCAAGCAGCTGCTGCCCGCCATCAACAGCTACATGAGCGAGCTGGCCAACACCGCCGCTTCCAAGCTGGCGGTCAGCGAGTCCATCAGCGTGCGCAGCGAGACCAAGGCCCTGACCAAACTGTCCGCTGACGCCGACGCCATGAGCGACGCCATCGACGCGCTGCAGGCCGCTGTGGACGCCGCAAAAGCCGAGGCCGACGAGTCCGTCAAGGCCAACGCGTTCCACGACAAGGTCCTGCCCGCCATGGATGCCCTGCGCGCCGCGGCGGACGATGCCGAGACCATCTGCGGCGAGGACTACTGGCCTCTGCCCAGCTACAGCAAGATGCTGTATTACGTTTGATCGCCATCCTTTCAGCGTTTCGCAGCTCCTTCTGCCGCCCGGACCGGCGGCAGGGCGCGGCTCTGGTGCGAGACCCGGCGTGCGTCTTTAGGCTGCGGGCACTCTGATAAGCCATCTCCTTTTCCTATTTCTTACACCAGCCTAAAGACCTGCTCCGGCTTGGGGCAGGCCTTTAGGCGTTTTTCGGTCTTTCGATGATTTTGATGCTGAGATCCCTGCGGCAAACGGGGCCGCAGGGCGGAGGTGTATTATGAGCTATTCGACCCAGCAGGACATCCTCGATTTCGTCGAGGACAACGACGTCAAATTTGTACGATTCGCGTTCTGCGATATCTTTGGCATCCAGAAAAACATTGCCGTACTGGCCAGCGACCTCCCCAAGGCGCTGGAGGATGGCGTCTGCTTCGATGGCAGCGCTATCCCGGGCTTCATGCATGTGGAAGAGAGCGATCTGATCCTGCGGCCGGACCTCTCCACCGTGACCATCCTGCCCTGGCGCCCTGCCGAGGGCCGCGTGATGCAGTTTTTTTGCGATGTGGAGCAGCCGGACGGCCATCCCTTTGGGGGCAACTGCCGCGGATTCCTGCGCAGCATGAGCCGCCGCTTCAAGCGGCTGGGCCTGACCTGCAATGTGGGCGCGGAGTGTGAGTTCTATCTCTTTGAAAACGATGACCACGGCCGTCCCACCCGGGTCCCCATCGACTTCGGCGGTTACTTCGATGTGGCCCCGCTGGACGCGGGTGAAAACCTGCGCCGGGACATCTGCCTGACCATGGAACAGATGGGCATGGCCCCCCAGCACAGCCACCACGAGAGCGGCCACGGCCAGAACGAGATCGACTTCCACCACGCCGGTGCGCTCAAGACCGCCGACAATGTGATGATGTTCAAGCAGATCGTGCGGGCCATCGCCGCGCGCAACGGTCTGCACGCCAGCTTTCTGCCCAAGCCGCTGGCGGACCAGGCCGGCAGCGGGCTGCATGTCAACCTTTCGCTTTATATGGACGGCCGCAATCTGTTCGAGGGTGATATCGCCCCCGACAGCATCGCGGGCAGCTTTATGGCGGGCATCCTGCGCCACAGCCGGGAGCTGACCGTCTTTACCAATCCCCTGCCCAACAGCTACCTGCGCTTTGGCAGCGACGAAGCCCCGCGTTATGTGAGCTGGAGCCGCCAGAACCGCAGCCAGCTCGTGCGCATCCCGCAGGTACAGGGCGACAACTGCCGCATGGAGCTGCGCAGTCCCGACCCGGCCTGCAATCCCTATCTGGCTTTCGGCCTGATCCTGGCCGCCGGTCTGGACGGCATCGAGAACCGCATGCAGCTCTCCGCGCCGGTCAACCGCAATCTGTTCGACCCGGCCGAAGCCGAAGGTCTGGCGCTGGAAAAGCTGCCCGCCACCCTCGAGGAGGCAGTACAGACCGCACAGGAGAGCGAGTTCCTGCGCAAATATCTGCCCGAGGGCCTGGCACAGCGCTACTTTGCCGAAGAGCTGAAGCGCTGCCGGGACCTGAAACAGGCTGCCGACCCCGTTGAATACGAGCGCATCCATTATTTCAACGCCATCTGAATGATTTGGACCAGCAGCGCGCCCGGCCCGGGTCCTTCCCGGGGCGGCGCGCAGGAAAGGAGCAAACAACATGGGACGTGCTCTGATCGTCAGCGCAGGGGCCAGCTCAAATGAATACCTTTCTGCCCGGCTGGCGGAGCTGGGATATGCGCGGCCTCTCATCGTCCCCAGCGGCGCGGAAGCGCGCAGGCGGATGGTGGAATCCGATTTCGAGCTGATCGTAGTCAATGCACCTTTGCCGGATGAATTTGGCCACGAGCTGTGCATCTATGCCGTAGAAAAGACGGACGCAGGCGTGGTGTTTCTCGTCAAGGCGGCCGCCGCCGAACAGCTTATGGCCCCGGTCAGCAGCCAGGGGGTGCTTCTGGTGAGCAAGCCTTTCTCTACCACTCTGTTTTTACAGGCCATCCATATGGCGGCGGCCAGCAACCACCGCCTCAAGCGGATGCGGGCCGAAAACCTTCGCCTGCAGGAAAAAGTGGCACATGTGCGTCTGGTCAGCCGCGCCAAGTGCTGCCTGATCGAGCAGGAACACATGTCTGAGGCCGAGGCGCACCGCTATATCGAGAAGCAGGCCATGGACACCCGGCGGGACCGCGGTGAAATCGCGCAGGAAATCCTTGATTCTTACGATGGTTCTGGTGTATAATAATAGATGTATGATTTCACGCCAGGGGCGTGCTGTGATCGTACCGTTCTGCGCAGAGGGACTTTGTGCGCGGAGTGGAGCTTTCGGGATGCAGCGCGCCTTTTCTTAATGGAATACAAAATCGAGGAGGAATGCGAACTATGGCAACGAAATATATCTTTGTTACCGGCGGCGTAGTCTCCGGTCTGGGCAAAGGCATCACAGCGGCCTCGCTGGGCCGTCTGCTCAAATGCCGCGGGCTGAAGGTGGCCAGCCAGAAGCTGGACCCCTATGTCAACGTGGACCCCGGCACCATGAGCCCCCTGCAGCACGGCGAGGTCTTTGTGACCGACGACGGCACGGAAACGGATCTGGACCTCGGCCACTATGAGCGCTTTATCGACGAAAATCTGAACAAATATTCCAACCTGACCACAGGCAAGGTCTACTGGAACGTGCTGAACAAGGAGCGCCAGGGCGCATATCTGGGTCAGACCGTCCAGATCATCCCCCATATCACCAACGAGATCAAAAGCTATATCTACAACCTGGCCTCCTCTACGGATGCGGATGTAGTCATCACCGAGATCGGCGGCACCACCGGCGACATCGAGAGCCAGCCCTTCCTTGAGGCCATCCGTCAGGTCGGCATCGAGCAGGGACACGAGAACTGCTGCTATATCCACGTCGTTCTGGTGCCCTATATCTCCGGCTCGGATGAGTACAAATCCAAGCCTGCCCAGCACTCGGTCAAGGAACTGCAGGGCATGGGCATCGCGCCGGATATCATCATCCTGCGCGCCGACGGCAATGTGGGCGGCGACATCCGCCGCAAGATCAGCACCTTCTGCAACGTCAAGCCGGAATGTGTCATCGAGAACCTGACCATGCCCAGCCTGTACCAGTGCCCGCTGATGCTGCACACCAACGGTCTGGACGACGTGGTGGTGCAGAAGCTGCACCTGGATGTGCCCGCCGCCGACCTGACCGAGTGGAAGGATGTGGTGTCCCGCATCGCCACCCGCAGCCGCACCTGTACCATCGCACTGGTGGGTAAGTACGTCAAGCTGCACGACGCTTATCTTTCAGTGATGGAGAGCCTCTACCATGCCGGGTTCGAGAATGACTCGCAGGTCGAGATCAAATGGGTGGACAGCGAAGGGCTGGAGACCGAGCGGGACTGCCGCGAGGCATTTGGGGACGTGGACGGCATCATCGTGCCCGGCGGCTTCGGCGACCGCGGCATTGAGGGAATGATCCACGCCGCACAGTATGCCCGCGAGAACGAGATCCCTTATTTTGGCATCTGTCTGGGCATGCAGATCATGGCCATCGAGTTCGCGCGCAACGTGCTGGGCTTTGCGGATGCCAACTCCAGCGAGTTCACGCCCAACGGCCAGCACAACGTCATTGCGCTGATGGCGGACCAGCAGGGCAACATCCCCAAGGGCGGCACCATGCGTCTGGGCAAGTATCCCTGCAAGGTCCAGCCCGGCACCAAGATGGCCGAGTGCTACGGCGCAGAGGAGATCTGGGAGCGTCACCGCCATCGCTACGAGTTCAACAACGAGTTCCGCCAGCAGATGCTGGACGCCGGGCTTGTCATCTCCGGTACCAGCCCGGACGACCGCCTGGTGGAGACCGTGGAGCTGCCGGGCCGTCCGTTCCATCTGGGTGCCCAGTTCCACCCAGAATTCAAGAGCCGCCCGAACCGCGCACACCCCCTGTTCAAAGCATTCATTGCCGCTGCGCTCAAGTACCGTATCAGCGCACAGCGCGGGATGATGCATCTGTAATTCCCACCTGCTGCTTTTGCCGCCGCTCTGAAAAAGAGCGGCGTTTTTTGTGCCTTTCATTGAGTGGAAACAAAACAGAGCGCCCCCGCGGTTCCAGGGGCGGAACCAACAGGAGCGCTCGTATTTTTATTCAGGCTTATTTTTTGCTTTTCTTGCGGGAGGGGCGCTTGCAGGCCGCTTTCTTTGCAGGCGCAGCAGGCTTCTGC
>JBJERT010000024.1:0-4333 GCA_051882435.1 Faecalibacterium sp. | reverse complement strand
CTCGGTCTCAGCCACAGCAGGCTTTTCCTCGGCCGGAGCCGCAGGCTTGGCCGCACGCTTTACACGGTCGCGGACCTCGGTGATCGTCCAGAGCTGGTCGTCACCGGGCGTCTCCTGCCAGATCTGCAGGATCGCGCCAGCCTCCGAGCCAAGGCCCACCGTATCCATGCACTTGCCGCCCGCCCAGGAGGAGCGCAGGCGGACCGTGCCCTCGCGGGTCGGCTCCACGGTCCACATCTGAGAGGTGCCGCTGACATCCTCCCACAGGTGCAGCCAGGTGCCATTGGTCGTGCCGGTCATCATCAGGTCGAGCAGCTTGCCATTGGCACGGTTGCGGATGCGGTACACCCCATCCCCCATGCGGACGAAAGCCCACTCCTGTTCAGGCTTGTGCTCATATTTGCCCAGGCGGACATTCCCGCCGTTCTGCACGCCCTCCACGGCCTGGACCACATTGCCGGTCGCGGCTGAAATAGTATAAAAGCGGTCCGCCTCGATCACGGTCTGCTCCATCGTTTTCATTGCTAATTCCCTCCGTCATTTCTCACCTGCGGACACGCCGCGCAGTGATCTTTTCTAAATTATACCACCCCGCACAATTTCACACAAGGGATTCCGCAGCCCTTTGGCAGTTTATACAGAATCCATTCCGCACCGTGTGGCATTTTAATTCTGCCGTCCAAATCTTTCGCCCAGTTTCGTTCAGATTCTTCCAGTTCAAAAATCATTTTCCACCGCGCCCGGCGAAAGGAACGAGATTTTATTCCTTTTTCGAGAAAAAGGAATCGAAAAAGCTTTTCAACCGGGCCACACGTTCGTGCGGCCTACGATTTTATTTTATTCATCTCTCGACAATCGACGTTTTGCGAGATATACTAACCTTGTCTACGATACGCCGCCGGGCATCCGAGCGGCGGCACTCCTATCCTGAACAGTGAGGCGTTTGCATATGGATCTCAACGACAGCAGTACGCGCCAGTTCCAGAAAATGACCGAGACTCCCATCCCCCGGCTCATCCTATCCCTGGCCGCGCCCACTATATTAAGTATGCTCATTACCAGCATCTACAACCTGGCCGACACCTTTTTTGTGGGACAAATATCTACCAGCGCATCCGGCGCTGTGGGGGTGGTTTCCAGCCTGATGGCCATTATTCAGGCGCTGGGTTTCATGCTGGGCCACGGCTCAGGCAGCATCATCAGCCGCAGTCTGGGCAGCAAAAACACGCCCGCGTCTACGCGCTTCGCTTCCACCAGCTTTTTCACCGCACTGGCGATGGGGGCACTGCTGGGCATCTGCGGTCTGGCCACGCTGCCCCGGTTTATGATGCTTCTGGGCAGCACTGCCACCATCCTGCCCCACGCCTGCGACTATGCCCTGCCCATCCTGATCGCTGCTCCGCTCATGATGTCCAGCCTCGTACTGAACAATATTCTGCGCTATGAGGGAAAAGCCAATCTGGCGATGGTGGGGCTTGTCACCGGCGGCGTACTGAATATTTTTCTGGACCCGCTCTTCATCTTTGGACTGGAGATGGGCACTGCGGGCGCGGGCGCTGCCACGGCGCTGAGCCAGAGCATCAGCTTCTGCATCCTGCTCTCGATGTTCGTGCGGGGCAAGACCGTCAGCAGACTGCGTCTGCGGGCCGTGACCCGCAGCGCAAAGGAATTTGGACAGATCCTGTTCACCGGTCTGCCCAGCTTTGGCCGACAGGGCCTGAACAGCATCGGCGGGATGCTGCTGAATATCGCCGCCCGCGACTACGGCGATGCTGCTGTGGCCGGTATGAGCATCGTGTCCCGTATTTTTATGTTTATCCTTTCCATCGCGCTGGGCGTAGGGCAGGGGTTTCAGCCCGTGGCTGCCTTTAACTATGGAGCCAAAAAATACCGCCGGGTGCGCAGCGCGTGTCTGTTCACCATGGCGGCAGGCTTCTGCATGATCTCCGTGGTCATCGTGGGCTGCTGGATGAACGGCGAGGCCCTGATCCGCCTGTTCCGGGACGACCCGGAAGTGACGGCCGTGGCTCTGCCCGCGTTCCGCTATATGTGTCTGGCTACCGTCCTGCAGCCGGTCATCGTCGCGGGAAATATGCTGTTCCAGAGCATCGGCAAGGCAGGCCGCGCCACCTTCCTTTCCTGCTGCCGTCAGGGCGTATATTTTATCCCGCTCATCCTTACGCTGCCGCGGATATGGGGCATGCCCGGCGTTGAGGTCTGCCAGCCGATCGCGGACTTGCTTACCTTCGTGACCACGGTCCCCTTCCTCGTCTCCTTCCTGCGGGAGCTGGGGCGGATGGAGGACGCCCTCTCCCCTTCTTTCCCGGAAACCGTCAGGTAGACGCACCCGGTTCCTCCAGAAAGCGGAGCAGCGGCACAAGATAGCTGCGGTCGGTCCAGTTGCAAGGGCCGGCCGCATTTTTTATCGTTTCCATTCCGGGATCACAGGCTTCCGGCGGCTTTTTCTGCAACGATTTTTGGAGCATCCGGCACAAGGTTCGGTCCATCCAGGTCATTTTTTCCAGATTCCACGTTCCCCTGCCGTAAAACAGCGGCACCGTGCTCCATTCGCCGGGAAGATTGTGCTCTCTGAGCGCGCTGAGCATTGCATCATCTTCCGGCATCGCCCCAGTGCAAAATACGATGAGCCTGGGGCGGCAGTCCGCGGGCAGCTTCTTTTTCAGCTCCGCCAGTCCTTCGATGCCTCCCGCAAAAACTCCCCCGGCGAATACGACCCAGGGATATCGCTCCCATGCCACACCACCGCAATCCGAAAGCTCCCGCACTTCGCAGGGGCGTTCCTGACTCAAAAGCTGCGCATAAGTCCGAGCTGCGCCATATTTGGAGCGGTATACGACCAATCCCTTTTCCATCAGACTGCCCCCTGTTCCAGTGCGTTCTGCACCGCTTTCAGGATACACCGGCTGCTCACCGTTGCACCCGCTACTGCGTCCAGTTCCAAAGTCTGCTCCTGCACGATCTGGCTGGTCAGCACCTCTGCAGGCGCACCTTGACCGTTCTCGTGCCGCGTCAGACGAACTTGTTCTATCTGGTGGTCCCGCACGGCGACCTCCGCCTGCACAGCGACGGGTCCCGCGCTGTATTCTCCGAAATAGACCCCATCCTGCACAGCCGATAAAGCGGGAGTTTCGATATCCAGCGCGTTCACCTGCTGCAGCACTGCCCTGTTGAACCCCCAAAAGACCAGCAGGAGCACCCCCGCAGCGCCGAAAAATGCTATCAGGACACGTTTCATTTGGTATCTTCTCCTTCCTCCAGCAGCCGCTCAAAACGGTCTATGCCCAAATGCAGACGTGTCAGCAGCCAGAACAGCGTCTCGATCTCGTCCGGGGAATAGATCTGAAACAAAAGCTGCAGCTTTTTCCCCTCCTGAGCAAAATCCTGCTGAAAAAAAGTATCTACTTTTTCGGTCGGCACCACACAGACGGCCCGTGGGTCGCGCGGGTCTTTCTGGAATAGGACAAATCCCTTTTTTTCCAGTTGCTCCGCCAGCTTCTTGACATTCTGACGGGAACAGCCCAGCAGCTCTCCTAAATGAGTCAAAGTCGGCGGGGCTTCGGACTGATCCAGCAGAGACAGGAGCATGAACTGTTTGAGGCTTACTTCCGGGATATGCCGGTCAAACACCGCCTGAAGGCGATTTCCGACCATAAAAAGCTCGCTGAAGATTCCCTTCTCCTGATCCTCTGTTGTGTGGGAGAATCGTTCGATAAGCTCGGAAAGTTCCATGTCATCCTCCTTTGGTAACTTATTACTTATAATATAGCAACTTATTTCTTATCTGTCAAGCACTTTCCTGCGCCGCGTCCGTTGATCGTTCATACACAGGCCGGGAGATGCCCGAATATCCTTGCGTCCTATCGATGCGCATGGTA
Source organism: Faecalibacterium sp. (assembly GCA_051882435.1). Taxonomy (GTDB): domain Bacteria; phylum Bacillota; class Clostridia; order Oscillospirales; family Ruminococcaceae; genus Faecalibacterium. The sequence continues at coordinate 437 of JBJERT010000024.1, read as the reverse complement.
TACTTTTCTTAATAAAACCACCGGAAAGGAGTATTTTTATGAAATGTCTTTTCTCCCTCGGCAATCAATATATCCAGGAAAGCGACTGGAAGGACCTCGCTCTGGTCAAGTTCTGCCTGTGCGCCATGGGTGTCATGATCGGCGTCAGCCTGCCTGCCAGACACCGCCGCACTGCATTTGCGGCGGCGGCCGGCGCGTTTTTCGCCACCTATATCCCGCTGATGGCCAAATTCGTGGAAATTGCCCTGCGTAAAAGCGAGTAATATCGTTCCGCTTTTGTTATCAGCCAATCGGCACAGCCGCAGCTCGCGGGAGCGCGCAAACCGGTGCCAGAAAACCGTGCATCTATAAAAATTTGGCCCACACGAATGTGTGGGCCGTTTGAAAAGCTTTTTCGCAGCGGAGCCGACCGCCGCCAGCGGCGGAAACAGGGAGGC
>JBJERT010000023.1:0-2257 GCA_051882435.1 Faecalibacterium sp. | reverse complement strand
CCAGACGTGGTCGGTGCGGTGGCTGCCGTTGCTGTAATGCGACGCGCCGGACTCGAACAGTACGAGGACGCTGCCGTCGGGGGCATCTGCCAGCGCTTCGGTCATGGGCATGGCGGTCATGGTGCCGCAGGCGCGGGCGCTGTCAAAAAGATAGGCCGGAACTTCCTGCCCGGCGATGACCACCGCAGTGTCTGGACTGCCGCTCAGGTCAAGACGATAGCGCAGCAGCGTGGAATTGTTTTTGCGCCCGTAAGACTGGCTCAGCGTCACGGTGCCGTCCGCGGCCAGCACCATACCCTGGATCTTGTTGGGCGCGGCCAGCACAACGTCGGGCAGGGGATAGCGGCCCCCCTCGGGCACAGCGAGACGGGCATCCTCTCCGCCGGAGAGGTCATAGCCGAGGATATAGCAGCCGTATGCGTCGCCGTCTGCGCTGGGCGTGGTATAGTTGACGCCGGCCGAAAGGCCATAGTCTGCGCCGGGATGGTAGAAATTGCCCACCCAGAGATATCCCTGCGCATAGCTCAGGAAAGAGGGCGACACCGGCACCGGGATGTAGTGCCGGACGGTGACCCTGTGGCTGCCCTCGACGGGCAGCTCGCTCAGCGGGATGGCCGCGATACGGTATCCGCCATCCGCGTCTGCCGCCGCCGAGATATACAGAGTGGTATCCGTCACGGCCACGCCGCCCACATGGCTCGTAAAGGGCGAACCGTCGGCCTCATCGAGATAGTATTCTGCCACGAAGCTGCCGCTCTCCGCGTCCACTGCCACAAGGGACGAGGAAAGACTGCCCGAGGGATAATAGCCGGAGAGATACAGCAGACCGTTGGCCTCGCACAGGTCCATGCCCTGCGGGACCAGAGCCTCGTTCAGGCCGGGGATCAGATAGGCGGGCTGCGCCATACGGAGAAAGTCGGCAAAGTCGGCCTGCCCGTCATAGGTGGTTTTTCGGACGCTGGCAGCCTGTGTCATGTGCAGGCCGCTGTTCTCGGCCTCAGAAACGGCAGAGGCAGCAGAAACAGGGACGTCCGCGGGCGCGGCCGAGCGGGCGGCGCAGCCCATCGGCAGCGCCAGACAGAGCAGGCAGGCTGTCAGGCGGGAGATCAGATATTTCATAAAATGGAGCCTCCTTGTGTGGGGAACAGCAGGCATTTACCCTTCCAGCTCGCTGCGGCGGAATGCGCGGGTATGCGCGGCGGTGCCGTCGGCGGCCAGGACCGAGAAGTAGAAATATTCCGCCTGAGGCGGCAGGTCAAATTCCGCCAGCGTGACGGGCGCGCCGTCGGCATGATAGAAGCTCCGGGCCAGCTTGGGGCTGCCGTGCAGGATGACCCGCTGAGCGGGCGTACAGCCCAGCCGGACGTGCAGGCCGTCGAAGCGCAGCTCGGTGATGGCAGGGCCGGTGGTGGCGTAGAAACGGCCCTGCTCCAGCGCCCGGATCACGGCGGGATAGCTCAGCTCGTCGGCCAGCACCATGGTCCACGCGCCGAAGGAATCGCACAGCAGGTCGCCGAAGGGTTTTGCGTTGTGGTTGTCGTCCGCACCGTGGCAGTACAGGAACTTGCCCCGCCGCAGGAACTTGTCGTACAGTGCCATATTGCACTCGTAGCCGCTGATCTTCATGGAGCCGGTGTTGAATACCTCGAGGCTGAAGCAGCCGTCATAGCTCAGGATATCGGCCTCATCTTCCATAGACCAGCAAGGATGGTTATAGGTGACGAGGTATCCGGCCGCCCGTGCGGCGTCGATGAAGCTCTGGATATACTCCCGCGTATAGCGGCGCGGCCCCAGCGCTCCGGCATGGGGGCGCTGTTCCGCCAGCTCCAGAGGCATATACTTGCAGAAGTTCGGGTCAAAGCCTACGATAGAGGTATTGTGCGGGTCCCGGGCCAAAAGGTTCATATGGATCTCGGGGCCGAACGGGTCGAACCGGCACTCTGCCGAAGGGCGGATGTAGGCTTCGTAGCCGGTCAGCATCAGGAAGTCCGGCGTTGAAAGATCGGTATGGTCGTAGGGAGCCTCGTGGTCCGTGATGGCGAGGATGGAGTATCCTTTGTCGCGATAGGCCCGGACCATCTGTTCCGGGGTCAGCTTTCCGTCCGAAAGGTTGCTGTGGCTGTGCAGGTTGGCGCGGTACTGCGGCATGTCAGGGGAGAGGTAGATCATGGCGGGGGCCTCCTTTTGGTTCCTTGTTTTTTCCTTTTTGTTCCTTTTTGAAAAAAGGAACCGAAAAACTTTTTACTGCGCCCATCGC
>JBJERT010000022.1:0-2268 GCA_051882435.1 Faecalibacterium sp. | reverse complement strand
AAACTTTTCAATCGCAAAACGCATTCGCGTTTTGCAGGGGGTATTATGGAGCCGGGAGTCGGGCGGCCAGCGTTTGCGCGCTCCCGCGCGCGGGGGCTGCGCCCTGCGGCGGCAAGGCGCAGCGGAGCCTTTTATGCAGGCGGTGAACCTGCCTGCCTTATTTTTACAAATATAACACAATTTTGCGCGGTCGGGCAGGCTTGCGGGCGCAAATTTTCAAAAACTTCACAATGTGCGCAAAAACCGCCGCACAGAGCGGAGAACTCTGCGCGGCGGGAAGGCGCGTTCTATCAGTTTTCGGCGGATGTGCCGTCCAGGATGCTCATGAACTCGTCGCCGGTGATGGTCTCTTTTTCGTAGAGGTACTTTGCCAGCTCGTCCAGCTTATCGCGGTTATCGGTCAGGATCTTGACGGCTTTCGCGTGCTGGCTGCGCACCAGCTCCACCACCAGCTCGTCCACCCGGGCCTGCGTATGGGCCGAGCAGGCCAGCGCGGCGTCGCCGCCCAGATACTGGTTGGTCACGGTCTCCAGCGCTACCATGTCGAACTCATCGCTCATGCCATAGCGGGTCAGCATGGCGCGGGCCAGCTTGGTGGCCTGCTCGATGTCATTGGACGCGCCGGTGGTCACGGAACCAAATGCCACTTCTTCGGCCGCACGGCCGCCGGTCAGAGTGGCGATCTTATTCTCCATCTCCTCTTTCGTCATGAGGTAATGGTTGCCTTCCTCCACCTGCATGGTATAGCCCAGCGCGCCGGAGGTGCGGGGGATGATGGTGATCTTCTGCACCGGGGCGGAATGGCTCTGCTTGGCCGCCACCAGCGCATGGCCGATCTCGTGATAGGCCACGATGCACTTTTCCTTGTCGGTAAGGATGGAATTTTTCTTCTGGTAGCCTGCAATGACCACCTCGATGGATTCCTCCAGGTCGGCCTGTGTGACCGCCTTGCGGCCATCGCGCACCGCGCGCAGGGCCGCCTCATTGACGATATTCGCCAGCTCCGCGCCGGAAGCGCCGGAGGCCATGCGCGCCACGGTATTGAAATCCACCTCGCCGTCCAGCTTGATCTTTTTTGCGTGGACTTTCAAAATCTCCTCGCGGCCCTTGAGGTCGGGCAGCTCCACCGGCACACGGCGGTCAAAACGGCCGGGACGGGTCAGCGCCGGGTCCAGAGATTCGGGGCGGTTGGTGGCCGCCAGAATGATGACGCCCGTGTTGCCCTCGAAACCATCCATCTCGGTGAGGAGTTGGTTCAGGGTCTGCTCCCGCTCATCGTTGCCGCCCATGCCCGAACCGGCGCTGCGCTTCTGGCCGATGGCGTCGATCTCGTCGATAAACACGATGCAGGGAGCTTTTTCCTTGGCCTGCTTGAACAGGTCGCGCACCTTGGACGCGCCCATGCCCACGAACATCTCCACGAACTCCGAGCCGGAGATAGAGAAGAACGGTACGTTGGATTCGCCCGCTACGGCCTTGGCCAGCATGGTCTTGCCGGTACCCGGGGGGCCGACCAGAAGGATGCCCTTGGGCATGGAGGCGCCGATCTCCTCGTACTGCTTGGGGTCATGCAGATAATTGACGATCTCCTGCAGGTTCTCCTTGGCCTCGTCCTCGCCCGCGACGTCCGCAAAACGGATGCCCTGCTTGGATTCCACATAGACCTTGGCGTTGGCCTTGCCCATGCCGCCCATACCGAAGGTCATGGAGTTGCCGCCCGCACGCTCGGTCAGCTTTTTGGCCAGATAGTTGCCCATGGCCATAAAAATAACAATAGGCAGAACCCAGGTCAGCAGGATGGACAGCAGAGGCGAGGTCTCCTGCACGATCTCGCTGGAGAACTGCGCGCCGGAGGCGTAGAGCCGCTCGGTCAGGTTGGGGTCATACATCAGGCCCGTCTCGTAGATCTGGGTGTTGTCCTTGTCGGTGAACAGGATGCGATTGTCCTCTACCTGGACCTGGCCGATCTCGCTGTTCTGGGTCATGCTCATGAAGGTGCCGTAATCCACCTCCTGGATGCGGCGCTCGCTCATCCAGGGCAGCGCCAGAAAGTTGAACAACAGCAGCGCCAGCATCACGATGCCGTAATAGAAAATCAATGGTTTTTTCGGGGTCTTGACTTCTTTCATTGCGATTCCTCCTCAAGAATGATCGTTTCCGTGTCCCATCATACCACATACGGCACAGGCCGAAAAGAGGCTCACAGCCAGAATTTGCAAAAACTTCGCGGAAAATTCATAATGCCCCGCACGGGGAAACAAGCAAAAG
>JBJERT010000021.1:0-2273 GCA_051882435.1 Faecalibacterium sp. | reverse complement strand
GTAAAGGCGACGCCGGGCGTGAGGATCATCAGCGCGCCAATGACCGCGTGGCTGACGCTGGCGCGCAGCGGGATGCAGCCCAGAATGGACACCAGCGTGATGAGTGCGGCGGCAGAGATCTTCTGGAAGCCGCCCGGCACCCGGTATTTTTCGCACAGCAGCAGGTATGCGCTGGCCGCAAGGCCCGCGGCGGCCGCCACCAGCGCCGATGCCGGTGTGCCACCGAACATCAGCGAAAAGCAAAAGGAACCGATGGTCCCGGCCAAAAGCTGGATATGGTCGGGCGGGAAGGGGATGCGCCGCGCCATCACCAGACGGCTCTCGGCCTCGTCCAGCGTCATCTCCCCGGCCGCGATCTCGCGGGAAAGCTCGTTCACCGCGTCCACCCGTCCCAGGTGGATGGTACGGTTCGGCACGTTGCGGATCTCGCTGATCTCAGCGGTTCCCGCACTGGCAAAAATGCCGTTGGTCAGAACATAAACGTGGAACTCCCGCAGGTGGAAGCTTCGGGCCATGATCTCCATGGTCTGCTCCACCCGGAATACCTCCGCGCCGTTTTCCAGCAGCGTCTGCCCCGCCGCCATGATAAAATCCATGATGCGGCGGCGCTGCTCCGCATCGGGATATAGCTCCCTGCCGTTCATCCCGGCCCTCCTCGCAGCAAAATATCTGCCTTTACTTTACCACGCCGGGGGCGGGTTCTCAACTGTTTTTTCAAAATTCGATTTTCCTACCAAAAAACTTCGTTTTGCCTGTTGACAAATCGCCCCGACTTGATTACAATAGATGCAATATCACAAAAATGGCTGTGAAGAGAAGAGTAGGTCTTCGCATTGATCCTTACCAGAGAGCCCGGCCGGTGGAAAAGGGCAGGAAACAGGGGACTGAAAATGGTCTTGGAGCCGCGCGGGTGAAGAGCAAGAGCGCCAAATCCGCGACGGGTGCGCCCGTTAAAGCGTCCGGCTGTAAGCATCGCGCAGGAAGGAAGCGCCGCTGCCGCAGCTTCGAGGCCGCTGTCCGTGAGGGCGCGGTAAAACAAGGTGGTACCACGGAAGCATTGCGCTCCCGTCCTTGCAGGGCAGAGGCCCGGTGAGGACGGGAGCTTTTTTCGTCCGCTCCAACACGGGGGCGGGGATGCGTCCGCAGATCTGTTTGTTCATTTGTGTATAGGGAGGTAACAAAGTATGATTACTCGTCGTGATTTTCTGAAGGTCTCCGGTGCGGCTGCTGCCGCGGCTGCTCTCACCGCCTGCGGCGGCTCTTCCGCCAGCAGCACGGCATCCGCGGGCGCGGCTTCTTCTGCCGCCGCCAAGCAGGCAAAGTTCAATGTGGCGGTGCCCAACGATACCACCAATGAGGCCCGCGCCCTGACCCTGCTGGAAAAGACCGGCTTCTTCAAGCTGAAGGAGGGCGCCGGCATCACCGCGACCAAGAACGATATCGCGGAGAACCCCTACAATGTCACCATCGACGAGGTGGAGGCCGCGCAGGTCCCCAATGTCCTGAAGGATGAGGACTATGCCGTCATCAATTCCAACTATGCCATTTCCGCCGGTCTCGACCCCATGGCTGACGCTCTGGCTATGGAGGACGGCACCTCGGCATATGTCAACGTTCTGGTCTGCAAGGAAGGCCGTGAGGAGGACCCGCTCATCAAGGCGCTGATCGCTGCGCTGGAGAGCCAGCAGGTCAAGGACTTCATGGCCGAGCAGTACGGCGGCGCGGTGGTCTCGGTGGTGGAGAACCCCACCGACGGCTATGACCCCTCTATCGATTACGACGCTCTGAACGGCAAGACCGTGAGCTGCGCCGCGACCCCCGCCCCCCACTGCGAGGTGCTGGAGATCTGCAAGCCCATCCTCGAGGCCAAGGGCATCACGCTGGATATCCAGGAGTTCGACGATTATGTCATCCCCAACACCGTCGTGGAGGACGGCCAGGTGGATACCAACTACTTCCAGCATCAGCCCTACCTCGATAACTTCAACGCGGAGAAGGGCACCCATCTGGTGACCGTCGCGGGCATCCACGTCGAGCCGATGGGCGTGTACGGCGGCAAGCAGACCAGCCTGGACGCGATCCTGGGCTGAGAAGGGGCGCAGCCCCCGCGCGCGGGAGCGCGCAACAGGTGCCCGCCCGACCCCCGGCTCCCATAACACCCCTTGCAAAACGCGCATGCGTTTTGCCAGTAAAAAGCTTTTTCGGTTCCTTTTTCTCGAAAAAGGAACAAAACCCCTCGTAAAAAACCGCCACCCTCTCCGCATGTAAGGAGC
>JBJERT010000020.1:0-2274 GCA_051882435.1 Faecalibacterium sp. | reverse complement strand
CTGTTTCCCTGACCCTGATCCTTCTGCTCAGCGGCGGTATCGTTTTGCTGCTTTGTGTGCTCATCGGCTGGCGGCGCACGGACCGACGGCTGCGGATGCTGCGGAGCCGACTGGATGCCATGCCGGAGAAATATCTGATCGGCGAAACGCTGGAGCGGCCCCGGGATGCCATAGAACTGCAATACTACCTGCTGATGCAGGAAATCTCCCGCTCCGCCATCGGCGCGGTGGAGCAGGCCAGAGCGGAAAAGCAGGATTACAGCGACTATGTGGAACGCTGGGTGCATGAGCTCAAAACGCCACTGACCGCCTGCTCTCTGATCCTCGCCAACGGCGCCGACCCGGCCAAGCTGCGGCGGGAGCTTCGCCGTGCGGACAACCTGACGGATACCATCCTGACCTACGCAAAGCTGCGGACGGCAGAAAAGGATACCCAGATCACGCTTGCCGCTCTGCGCACGGTCTGCGATCAGGCCATCCGGGAGGAGATGGAGCTTTTGATCGCGGCGGATATCGGCGTTTCGGTTGACGGGGAGGCTGCGGTCTATACCGATGCCAAGCTGCTGGTATTTATCCTCAAACAGCTTCTCATCAACTGCGCCAAATACTGCCCCGGCTGTCAGATTCGTATCGCTCTGGAAAGGGGCTGCCTGATTTTTGAGGACAACGGCCCCGGCATCCCCGCCCATGAGCTGACGCGGGTGACGGAGCGGGGCTTTACCGGCAGCGCGGGGCGAACGCATGGAAGCAGCACCGGCATGGGACTGTACATTGTCAGCGAGCTTTGTAAAAAACTGAACATCGGCCTGGAAATTGCCTCGGAAGAGCAGCGTTTTACCCGCTTTACCTTTCGGTTTTCTGCCGGAATCTAACAAAACTGTTAGGTCGGATCGCGTCTGTGTTAGAACAAATGAGGCTCTTTTGCTGTATAATTACGGCGAAAGGCTGGTGATATTTCATGAATACACTTCTTGAAATCAAAAATGTAACCAAATACTACGGCAGCTCAGACAATGTTTCCAAGGCGTTGAACGGTGTGAGCTTTACCATGGAGCGGGGCGAATTTACCGCCGTCATGGGCGCGTCCGGCTCCGGCAAAAGCACCCTGCTGAATGTCATCGCGACCATTGACCGCCCCAGCTCCGGCAGCATTTTGCTGGAGGGCCGGGACATTGCCGGGATGCGGGAGCAGGAGCTGGCGGCATTTCGCCGCGACCGTCTGGGCTTCATCTTTCAGGAATACAATCTTCTGGACACTCTGACGGTGGGAGAAAACATCGTCCTGCCCCTGAACCTGCAAAGAAAGCCGGTCAGGGAAACCCAGGACCGGCTTCAGGCCGTCGCCGCCTCGCTGGAGATCACGGAGCAGCTGGACAAGTTTCCCCGCCAGCTCTCCGGCGGACAGCGGCAGCGGGCCGCCTGCGCCCGGGCGCTGATCACAGAACCTGCGCTGATTCTGGCGGATGAGCCTACCGGTGCGCTGGACAGCGCCAACTCCCGGAGCCTGATGCAGACCTTCACGGTGATGAACCAGAGTCTTGGCTCCACCATCCTGATGGTGACTCACGACGCTGTAGTCGGCTCCTATGCCTCCCGTATCCTGTTTTTGAAGGACGGAACGATCTGGAACGAGCTGTACCGGGGCGACCGAACCCGGCAGGCAATGTACCATGAGATCCTCAATACCATGGCGGTGCTGGGAGGGGAAGCCGATGTTCGCTAAACTGGCTCTGCGGAATGTTCGCCGTCAAATCAGCAATTATCTGATTTATTTTGTCACGGTGGCCCTGAGCATCGCGCTGATGTTCGCGGTCAACAACCTCAGCTACAGCGACCTGTTCCGGCGGCTTTCGGAGCAGTATGACGATGTGAGCAACCTGTTCACCATGGTCACGATCCTCTCCTGTCTGGTGACGGCGCTGGTACTCAGTTACGCCACCGGCTTCATGCTGAAGCTGCGGAAAAAGGAATTTGGCATGTACCTGACGTTGGGGATGACCCGGCGGAATATCCAGATGCTCTTTGCCTGTGAGACGGGCATCTTGTCCGTTCTCGCCATGCTGGTGGGCATGGGCGCGGGTCTGGTGATTTTTCAGCTCGTTGTGGCGTTGTTCGCTTCCATCATGGAACTGCCCTTTGCCATCTCCGCGTATTCCGCAGAGGGGATCCTGTTGACGCTGGCCGTCAGCCTCGGCATGTTTCTTCTGTCTACGCTGGTCTCCCTGCGGTATCTGAAAAAAGCCACGATGGCGGAGCTGCTGAAAGCGGAAGCTG
>JBJERT010000019.1:0-2275 GCA_051882435.1 Faecalibacterium sp. | reverse complement strand
CTTTTCCCGCGCCGAAGCGCAAAAGGGGTCGGTGCCGTAGCCGGAGACTTTGGTATAGTTCGTCTCCATCAGCTTTTGCAGGATCGCCTCGTGCGCACCCTCGCAGTAGTCGTTTTCAAAATAGAGCATGGAACTGGTCCTCCCTGATGTTGAATCTATCCTGAACCCGCAGGCCCTGCGGCCCCACGGAAAGAACGGCGATACCTTTATTATGAACGGTGCGTGCGGCGTTGTCAATCCGGCAGGAGGCAGAATGTGCGCCGCCGCTGGGCGCAGCCCCCGCGCGCGGGAGCGCGCAAAAGGTGCCCGCCCAACTACCGGCTCCCATAAAACCCTCTGCAAGCCGCGGATGCGGCTTGCCAGTAAAAAGTTTTTCAGTTCCTTTTTTCAAAAAGGAACAAAAAACCCCCGTCTCCCCGCATCGGCCTTTGCTGTATCTTTGTTGGATTTCTGCTATACTGATATTCTGGAGTTATCTGACCCAAAAGGAGGAGCGGTGGATGAACTGGAAGCGATTGCTGCGGGACGCGCTGGTCTTAGCGGGGGCGCTGCTGGCGGCTTATGCCGTGGTGCTGATCCTTCAGCGGGCCACGGGGCGCATCGACGGTGTGGCCTCGATGGTGTTCCTGCTGGCCGTGTTTCTCGTTTCGCTGGACACGGAGGGCTATCTGTGGGGAGTAGCGGCCTCACTGTTCAGTGTGCTGGCGGTCAACTTTGCGTTTCGGCTGCCCTATTTTGCGTTCAACTTCACGCTGCCGGAGAACCTGCTTTCCGGCGCGGTGATGCTGACCGTTTCCATCATGACCAGCACGCTGACCACCCGCATCAAGCGGCAGGAGCAGCTTCGGATGGAAAGCGAAAAGGAAAAGATCCGGGCAAACCTTCTGCGCGCCGTTTCCCACGACCTGCGCACGCCGCTCACCTCCATCTATGGGGCCTGTTCGACGGTCGTGGAAAACTACGACTCTCTGGGCAAAGAGCAGACCCTCAAACTTTTGCGGGAGGTATGCGCCGATGCCCAGTGGCTCAACCGTATGGTAGAGAACCTGCTCTCGGTCACCCGCATCGACGGGGAGCGGGTCACCGTGCAAAAGACCCCTACGGTATTGGAAGAACTTCTGGACGCGGTGCTGGTCAAGTTCCGAAAGCGCTGCCCGCAGGTGCCGGTCGAGACGGTCCTGCCCGAAGAATTTGTAGTCATCCCCATGGACTCCATGCTCATCCAGCAGGTACTCATCAATCTGCTGGAAAACGCGGTGTTCCACGCCACAGGCATGACAAGGCTGGTCCTGAGCGTTTCCATCCGGGGCAGACGGGCCGTGTTCGAGGTGGCCGACGATGGCTGCGGCATCCCCCGGGAGCGGCTGCGCAGACTGTTCACCGGCAGCGGTGCCGAGCCGGGAGATGACAGCGGCAGGCACGGCATGGGCATCGGTCTGGAGGTCTGCGCGGCGATCATCAAGGCTCACGGCGGCGAGATCGGAGCCGAGAGCAGCCCCGGCGCGGGCACACGCATCCGCTTCTGGCTGGAGACAGAGGATATCGGTACACAGGAGGAAGACGATGAGCAACAATAAATTCAAGATCCTTGTGGTGGAGGACGAGGCCAACATTTGCAGCTTTATCGAGGCGCTGCTGAACAGCAACGGCTATCAGCCTCTGGTGGCACAGAGCTGCGGCATGGGGCTGACCCTGTTCGCGTCCCACAACCCGGATCTGGTCATTCTGGACCTGGGCCTGCCCGACAGGGACGGTGTGGAGTTCATCCGGTCGGTCCGCCGGCGATACGGCACGCCCATTCTGGTACTGTCCGCCCGCACTACAGAGCAGGACAAGATCGACGCGCTGGACCTTGGCGCCAACGACTACATCACCAAGCCTTTCGGCACCGGGGAGCTGATGGCACGGGTGCGCGCCGCCCTGCGTACCAACCGCGGCAGCGCCCCGCGGGGCGTACTGCCCAACGGCACCTTTGCCGCGCAGGGGCTGACCATCCAGTATGAACGCCGCAAGGTCTTTGTGGACGGGCAGGAGGTCCGCCTGACCCAGACAGAATACAATATCGTAGCGTTCCTGTCCCAGAACGCGGGCCGCGTGATGACCTATGCGGCCATCGTCCGGGCCATCTGGGGCGACACGGACTGCGGCAGCACCAAAAAGCTGCAGGTGAACATGGCCAATATCCGCAAAAAGCTCGGCGGCCGCCCCGGCAGCAACCGCTATATCCTCAACGAGCTGGGCGTGGGCTACCGCATGGTGGACGAGGACGCCGCCC
>JBJERT010000018.1:0-2281 GCA_051882435.1 Faecalibacterium sp. | reverse complement strand
TTCCTTTTTCTCGAAAAAGGAACAAAAACCCCCGTCCCTGCATCCACAGGTCGGGGGCAAAGATCCTTATGCGGCGGCCGGTTCAGGACACCGAAGCGCTGCGGGCAGCGTAATTGACCGAGAACACGCGGGTCAGGCCGCCCAGCTTGACGGTCAGCAGCAGCGGTGCTGCGCCGCTGTAAAACTTGCTGTAAGCGGTCACGTCCGAGGAAATGAAGCAAGGCTTGACCTCGGCCTCCGCCGCCAGAGACTGCATCGTAAAGATGTTGTCGCCGCCGTTCATCAGCTTGAGCTCCGTGCCGTCGATGCTGGCCGAGCTGAAAACGCTGGAATAGCTCCGGGAGTTGATCCCGCCCTCGATGTTCTTGAATTTGAACCGCGGGACCACGATGAACGTATCCTCCCGGCTGTCCCAGCCATTATTGGTAGTGAGGTCCACGCTCATCAGCTCCACGATATACTCGCCCATATCCGTGCGGGCAACGTAACTGTCGCCGCAGGCGGTCAGCAGTGCAGAGAGAGACGCAGCAGCAGCCATAGCCGCCGCCCCTTTCAAAAATGTACGACGTGACACTGACATTTCCATGTTCAAAAACTCCTCCTAATCATGCCCCGCACCGCGGAGCGATTCAAAATTCTTCCGTACCGTCCGGGCGGAAGAAATGCAGATGCCTGTGCCAGTCCGGTTCGCCCATCACGCTGCGGTAGCAGTCCATCAGTGCACGGACGGCTTCGGCATGCTCCACAGGCGGACGGCCCGGGCAGCCCAGCACCAGTACGCGGAACCATGCGTCGAACATTTTTTCCGTCCAACCGGTATCCTGTGCGCCGCAGCGGGCATAAAACCCGAGCCGACGGCGCGCCATTGCCTCATCCTGCGCCTTTTCGGGGCACTCGGCCTCGATGAGGATGGCTTCGGCGCCTTCCTCATGGCGGGGCAGCTCGGCCAGAAGCTGCGCCCCCAGACCCCCGGCGCGGCAGGACGGGACCACCGCGAAATAATCCAGTTGGCTGACCGTACAGCCCGCGGGCCGCACCATCAGCAGGTATGCCGCGAGGGTGCTGCCGTCGTACACGCCCCAGGTATGGGCGATACCGGCGGCCTCGCTGGTCAGGATCATGCTCAGGGGCTTCAGCTCTCCGGGCGGGAAATCCCGACGCATTTCTTCCAGATAGACGCGGGTCAGCTCCTCGGCGGACAGCCGCCGCCAGGTGAGCGCTGCTGCATTCATAACGATGTGATTTCCTTTCTGCGGGGTATTTTTAGGGGAGACACCGGTGTTTACAGCAGGCTTGCAGCCTCCTCGTCCACCACCAGCGTGCAGTCGGGGTGCATCTGGAGGATGGAGCCCGGGCATTCCGGCGTGACCGGGCCGGTCACGACTGCCTTGACAGCCTCGGCCTTGGCCTTGCCGTTGGCGATGACCAGCACCTTGCGTGCCTGCATGATGGTCTTGATGCCCATGGTATACGCCTGCTTGGGCACCAGATCCTCGTTGCCGTCAAAGAAGCGCTTGTTCGCCTCGATGGTGGCGGGGGTCAGGTCCACACAATGGGTCTCCAGCTCGAACGCGTCGCCCGGCTCATTGAAGCCGATGTGGCCGTTGGGGCCAAGGCCCAGCAGCTGCAGGTCGATGCCGCCTACTCCGTGGATGATCTCATTATACTTGCGGCAGGCATCGTCCGCATCGGGATTGGTGCCATCGGGCAGGTTGATGGCCTCGGGGCGGATGTTCACCTTGTCGAACAGGTTCTTGTGCATAAAGCTCCAGTAGCTCTCGGGATGCTCTTTGGGCAGGCCGCGGTACTCATCCAGATTGACGGTGGTGACCTCAGAAAAATCCAGATCCCCCTTGTTGTACCACTCCACCAACTGGGCATACGCGCCCACGGGGGTGCCGCCCGTCGCCAGGCCCAGCACGCAGTTGGGCTTCATGATGACCTGCGCGGAGATGATATTGGCTGCCTTGCGGGACATATCCTGATAATCTTTCGCTCGGATGATCTTCATGGTTCCGTTTACCTCCTGTTTTTCCGCTTCTCTTGTTCTTCTTTCTCCGCACCACATCCATGCGGGCGGACAGCGCAGGCTCAGTCCATCGGGCCTGACGCAGATGCCTGCCTTGATTCTAGCATAGAACGCCCAAAAAATCCAGCCCGGCCGCAGGGTTTTTCATGAAAAGAAGTCAAAAACCGGAGAATCCGTCCTTTTCCGGGCGCAGGCAAAGCAATGACAGAAGGCGTGTGCTTCCGTCACTCCCCCAGCCGCCTGCGGCGACAG
>JBJERT010000017.1:0-2293 GCA_051882435.1 Faecalibacterium sp. | reverse complement strand
AAAAACTTTTCAAACGCAAAACGCATTCGCGTTTTGCAGAGGGTTATATGGCAGCCGGTAGTTGGGCGGGCACCTTTTGCGCACTCTCGTGCGCTGGGGCTGCGCCCGGAAGATCAGGTCGTTTCAGGCCATAAATCCACTGCCGCGGAAAATGCACCCGTTTATTTTAAGAGCGGGTTCTGAATACAATGACTGTATACGGCACACCGTCTACTGTACGGGATGCACTTCCAAAGCCTGTATGTCTTCCCAGCTCAGCCAGCAGATCGTCATAGGAACCCGGTGTCAGAATCGCCCTGCCATCCGTTTCCTCACACGCTCCGAGCGTATTGTCAAACTCCATATCCAATATTCTCTTCAGCTCCGTCCATTCTGTAGAGCTGAGAATATAGTTTTTTCCGTTCTCTTCATTTCTGTCCAAAAATTTATTCAAAATCCGCTCTGCTTTATCCCGGAGATCAGCATCCTCCGCCGGGCCGGAAGGAAGCTCTTCTGCCGTGTTTTGGTCATTTTCCCCTATGGAATTGCCCTGTAAGGACGGATCGGAAATTATCTGCAAAAGTTCCTCTTTTGTAAGAGAGATATCATTGACCGTATTGCATGCCGTCAAACATCCGCACAACAAAACTGCCGCTCCGATAGCCGCAAAGCTCCGATAATTTGTCATATACTTTCCTCCTCGACACAACAAAACAACGAACTTGTACATCCTCAAAAGAGCAGGTCTAATTTTATTATTTTTGTCGATATTTGTCAATATATGTTGCAGACGGATGTCATCTTCGGAGCGAATCTCCGTTGGCCGAAACCTCCCTGTCAATCAGCCTGTCAATGCCGCGGGGCGCAGCCCCTGCGCGCGGGAGCGCGCAAACCGATGCCGCACGACTACCGGCTATCATAAATCTCCCTGCAAAACGCGAATGCGTTTTGCGATCGAAAAGTTTTTTCGGTTCCTTTTTTTCAAAAAAGGAACAAAACCCCCGTATCATACAAAAAGCCTCCCGGCTTCCTTTCGGAAAACCGGGAGGCTTCAATTTTTGTGGAATTGCCTTACACGAGTTGGTTAGCGGATGTAAGCCGCGGCCCAGTTGACGACGTGCGTGCCGTCAGCGGCCTGGGGATTGTTGTTGAGCGAATAGATCCAGGACCAGTGGTTGCTGTACTGCACCTCGGTGGTAACGCCGTCGCAGTCGTAGTCCTCGGCAAAGCGGAGCTTGCCCTCTGCGGTGGTCTCGTACAGGCTCAGCTTGTACTTGTTGTCCGCAGTCTCATAGGTCGTGATGCCCGAGTTGTTCGGGTCCGCCTGCGCAATGGCCGTCACCTTGACGTCCACGCCCTCGGTCAGGATATTGAACAGGCGCTGCGAGCACTCAGCGGTGGCCACGACGCCGTCCGTCTCGCCCTGCACCAGCCAGACCGGCACACCGCAGGCCTTGATCTTGAGCAGCTCCTCATCCGTGGGAGTCTCGCCGCCGCGGTCGCTGGCCACGCTGTAAGCGGGGCAGTTGATGATAGCCGCCGCGAACAGTTCGGGGTGGGTCATCAGCATCCGGGAGGTCATATAGCCGCCCGCGGAGCAACCGGAGACGATGACCTTGGCGGGGTCGATGCCCTTGGCCGCGATCACTTCCTTGATCTCCTTTGCCGCCTGATCCAGCAGACCGTCGCGCTGTGCATAGTACCAGGTAGAAGGTGCCTGGAAGGCCATGACCGCCGCGCCGCCGAGGATGGACTGGAACTCATCGGAAGCCCATGCGACGCCGCCGCGGTTCGCACGGATCTGCGCCACATTGTTCTGGGAGCCGAGCATATCGCCCTCGCCGTTGCCATGGAACCAGACCACCAGCTTCTTTGCGCCGGCCGGAGCATAGAGCTGATAGTTGATGCCGCCGTCCACCAGCACCGACTCGAACTTTGCGGTCTCAGGGTTGACGACCGTGTTGTCACAGGTATAGGTCCCGGTGAAAGAGCCGTTGATGACCGTGCCGTCGGCGGCGGTCAGGGTGACAGGCTTGTTCTGGGTGATGGTGTAGGTCAGGGTGCCGGGGAAGTTGCGCGCCTCGGAGGTGTAGCAGAGCGTCGCACCTTCGGAGCGGTCGAACGAGAGGATGATCTTCTGGCCCTCGGTCCGGGCGTCGATGATCTTGCGGTCGATCTCATAGTCGCCGTAGCTGGTCACATCGCCTTCCTTGGCCAGATTGCCCAGCTTGAGCTGGTTCACAGCGTGGACGGTAAAGGTGTCCTTGTCCACACCGGTGACCTTGACGGTATCGCCCAGGTCGATGACCAGACC
>JBJERT010000016.1:0-2298 GCA_051882435.1 Faecalibacterium sp. | reverse complement strand
GGGCGGCGTACATATCGCTGATGGTGCCCACGGTGGAGCGGGCGTTGCCGCCCAGGCGGGACTGATCCACAATGACCGAAGCGGAGAGGTTGTCAATGCGCTCCACCTTCGGCTTTTCATATTTCGGCAGCCGCCCCCGCATGAAGGCGGTGTAGGTCTCGTTCATCTGCCGCTGGCTCTCGGCGGCGATGGTATCAAAGACGATGCTGGATTTACCGGAGCCGGAGACTCCGGTAAAGACTACGATTTTCCCCTTGGGGATATCCAGAGAGACATTTTTCAGGTTGTTCTGACGGAGTCCTCGAATCTCGATTTTATCCTGATTTATCACGAAACTGCCTCGCTTTCCTTTTTATGATATGTTTTCCGGGAGAATGTGCCGCCATGGCGAGAGGGTCGGAAGAAACTATTCGGCCTTTCTTCTGACCGGGACCTGTATTTCAGACAGCCATTCGCTTTCGCTGTCCTTATTCCAGATCCCGTCGATATAGCTTTCCCGTATCTCACCAGCGATCTCATACCCGTTTTCTTCGATATACCGCAGCACGGTTTCATAGGATTCCGAAAAGGTACGGTAGGAACCTTTGTGAAAAACACAGGCTGCCTGGATTTCGGGGAAAATTTTGAACTGCAGATCGCCGATCTCCTCTTTGGCCTCCACAACGGACTCACAGATCTCCACCAGAATGCCCGCGTCCCGGTATCCCGGTTCCAGATAGTTTGTAAAGCAATATTCTGGAAGGGCGCATGTGCAGCCCGCTTCCTCCATCAAGGCTCCCATTTCCGGCATCCGGTCAAACAGGCAGTCGTAGGATGCCAGCCGGATCCTCATAAAGGCTGCGACCGTTTCCGGGATGGTTTTGATCAGGACGGGGGCAGAAAGGCTGGTTTTCTTTTTGGACAGGTAGCCATCCACCTCGGCGATCTGTCTTGTGAGATCCGCGATCTTCGCCAGCAGCTCTGCCTTTTTCTTCAGCAGTACCGCTTTTTCATCGGCCCCGGAATGGATGCGGACGATCTCCTCCAGCGTGAAGCCCGCCAGCTTCAAGGCGGTGATCTGATGGAGCACCGCCATCTGGGATAACGTATAGTACCGGTATCCGGTATCTGGATGGATCAGTGCCGGTATCAGCAGCCCGTGTTCCTCGTAGAAGCGCAGGGTCTTTACGGTGATATGATTCATCGCTGCAAACATGCCGATCTTATAGAGCGTATCGCTGGTTTTTCTTTCACAGGGCCTGTGTTCCTGTCTCATCTCCATAGTGTTACTCCCATCTGAATGTCCTGATCGCGACGGTTCCGCAGAGCACGGTGATCGCAGCCAGAGTCATGAGCGGTATTGCCATTTTATCATAGCACCCCATGGATACGGATTTCAACAGATCGATCCCGATTCCAAGGGGCATCCACCTGGAAACAGCTCTCAGCCCGGACGGAAACACCTCTGCCGGGATCGTGGCGCCGGAAAACAGCAGCATGGGGAAATAGAGCAGGCTTGTGGCCACATTCATGGATTTTGTGGTCCGGCACAGGCTGGCCACCATGAGGCCGATGGAGAACATGGAGATCATGGTCAGCAGCCACACAGCAATGTATATGAACACGTTCCCCTCCATCCGGTAACCGAAGAAGGCCGCTGCCGCCACCGTCAGGATCAGAGTCGAAAGCGCCGCGGTCACGCCGCTGCAAAGGGTGTCGCAGGCCAGAAGCCTTGCGGGAGAACAGGGACTGCAGTACATCCGCCGCAGCACGCCCTGTGAGCGATACTCCACGATGACGATCGGGATGCTCATAAAAGCGCTGCAGCAAATCCCCACGGTGGACAGCGACACATAAGCGCTTTGCAGATAGGTCAGACCCGAATCTGCGGCAGCCTTATTTCCGGCGATCATCGTGATCAGGATCAGCGTGACCAGCGGCATGGCAAGGTTGAACAGGAGCACATCCGGCGAGCGGAAAAAGATCTTCTGCTCCACCCGGTACATCCTCAAAAATCGTTTCATAACAGTTCTCCTTCCTCCATAAAGAACAGATAAGCTTCCTCCAGATTTTTTTGACCCGAAGCAGCGATCACTTCATCGATGGTGCCTTCCACGACCTTTTTTCCCGACTTGATAAGAAAGACGCGGTCGCAAAGGGCTTCTGCTTCTTCCATGTAATGGGTGGTCAGGAAGATGGTAAGCCCCTGCTCCTTCAGATGCTTCAAGGTCCGCCATACCTCACGTCTGGCTACGACATCCAATCCGGTGGTCAGCTCGTCCAGAAACACGATCTCCGGGTTGCCGATCAGCGCCAGCA
>JBJERT010000015.1:0-2299 GCA_051882435.1 Faecalibacterium sp. | reverse complement strand
CGATCCACGCCGAATCCCAGGCCTCCCGTGGGGGGAAGGCCATACTCCAGCGCATTCACATAATCATAATCGACCTGTGCCTTACAGTCGGGGTCGATGGCTTTACGCTCGGCGACCTGACGCTCAAAGCGCCCCTTCTGGTCGATGGGGTCGTTCAGCTCGCTGAACGCATTGCCATACTCAGTGCAGTCGATGAAATACTCAAAGCGCTCGGTAAAGGCCGGATCGTCGGGCTTGCGTTTGGCAAGCGGGCTGTTCTCGACAGGGTAATCATAAATAAAGGTCGGCTGGATGAGCTTGTCTTCAACATAGGCGTCAAAGAATTCCGCGAGGATCGCGCCTTTGGTGGGGACCTCCGGCAGCTCGACGTTATGGGCTTTGGCGCAAGCGATCGCGTCCTCGTCCGTTTTCCAGTCGTAGAAATCCACGCCGGAATATTTTTTGACGGCCTCGACCATCGTCAGGCGCTCCCAGTGTCCCATATCGATCTGCTTGCCCTGATAGGTGATCTCCAGGCTGCCGCAGATCTTGAGCGCAAGGCGCTTGTACAGCTCCTCTACCAGGTCCATCATCCCGTGGAAATCCGTGAACGCCTGATACAGCTCGATGGTGGTGAACTCCGGGTTATGCTTGGGGTCCATGCCTTCGTTGCGGAAGATGCGGCCCACCTCATACACACGGTCCATACCGCCGACCACCAGACGCTTGAGGTACAGCTCCGTCTCAATGCGCAGCACCATATCCATGTCGAGGGTATTGTGGTGGGTGATAAAAGGACGGGCTGCCGCACCGATCTCGAAGGGCGTCAGGATGGGAGTGTCCACTTCCAGGAACCCTTTTTCATCGAGGTAGGCGCGGATCTCTTTCAAAATCTGGCTGCGCTTGATAAAGGTATCCTTGACCTCCGGGTTGGCGATCAGATCAACATAGCGCTGACGATAACGCATCTCCGTGTCGGTCAGGCCGTGGAATTTTTCGGGCAGAGGACGCAGGCTCTTGGCCAGAAGGGTGATCTCTTCCGCGCGGACACTCAGCTCGCCGGTCTTCGTGCGGAATACCTCTCCCTTGACGCCGATGATATCGCCCACGTCCAGCTTCTTGAAAGCCGCGTAAGGCTCGTCGCCCAGCTCATCGCGGCGAACATAAAGCTGGATATCGCCCTTGTCGTCCCGCAGATGGGCAAAGCTCGCCTTGCCCATGACGCGCTTGGACATCATGCGGCCGGCCAGCGCGACCTTTTTGCCGGAGTCTGTCTCATTGGGCAGGTCGGCGAACTCTGCCTTCAGGTCAGCAGAGTAGGCATCCTGCGGGTACTTGGTAATGACGAACGGGTCCTGCCCTGCGGCGCACAGATCCGCCAGCTTCTGACGGCGCACCTGCACCTGTTCGCTCTCACTGGGTCCCGCAGCAGGATTCTTTTTTTGCTCTTCCATGGTTTCCTCCGCGTCAGTTTGCTGCGTGGGTGATGCCCAGCACCTTGTAGATGATCGTGTGGCCGCTGGGCAGCAGGACCTCAGCTTCTTCGCCCACAGCCTTGCCCAGCAGAGCATGGCCCACAGGGCTTTCGTCGCTGATCTTTCCCTTCAGAGGATCAGCCTCCGTGCGGCCTACGATGTCGTATTCCTCTGGGTCGTCATCCTCCAGCTGGATCGTGACGTGGGTGCCCACAGATACGTTGTCTACGCTCAGCTCACTTTCGTCGATGACGACGGCGTTCTTGACCATCTGTTCCAGTTCCGTGATGCGGTTCTCCACCAGGCCCTGTGTGTTCTTGGCTTCGTCGTACTCGCTGTTCTCAGACAAGTCGCCGTGGCTGCGAGCTTCTTTGATCTCCTCAGCCAGCTCCTTGCGGCGAACCGTCTTGAGGTATTCCAACTCCTCCTGCACAGCTTTCAGGCCGGCGGCGGACATTTTGATCTCTTGTGCCATAAAAAGGGTCCTCTCCTTGTCTATTTTAATGGGCGCGGCTCCAAAGCTGCGCAGGAATGCCATTTTGACCTTTCTATTATAATGGCCGGGCAGGGGGTTGTCAACCAGAACTGCGCTGTGTGCGCATGGTGCAGTACAAGAAAAGTCGATCTCTTGCATCCCAAAAGTGGCAGAGGGTCAAATATGGCTCGACATCTGGCTCCCGCAGCCCGTCCGCCAGAGCATCGTAATACGCCAACCTTTCATGATACTTCAAATACCTTCTTATCCAAATGGCCGCAGTTTCTCAGGCCTTGAACAGCGCGGCGGCGGCTTCGCAGACCAGCAGGGTGGCGTTGACCGCGTCCTTGTCGCGGACATGGGCGCCGGA
>JBJERT010000014.1:5913-11319 GCA_051882435.1 Faecalibacterium sp. | reverse complement strand
CCCGTCCCCGTGCAGCCGCAAGAAAAAATTGACAGCCTGCACAAAAAGCATTATACTAGAAACAGAACCTCTTGTAAAATGCTCAATTTTCATATTTTTGCGCCGGGCAAGCGCAGGAGAGGAGCCCCATCCATGCAAGGTACCAAGCCCCGTACCGCCAATTCCATCGGCATGTTCGATCTGCTCAAGGGCGTCGGGATGCTCACGATCGTACTGGTCCACACCTCGGAGCTTTATTCATTCGACACCAGCGGCGTGTACTCACTGACCGCGTTCCTCCCTTTCATCTACCGCGAATCGCTGATGGCCGCCTTTTACATCGCCAGCGGGTATGGCTTCCGCAAACGTTCCATCGGCAAATGCATCGAGCAGCAGTGCAAAAGCCTGCTCAAGCCCTATTTCTTCACCGCGCTGGCGACGACGGTCCTGCACTTCCTGATCCATTACCGCACTTTTGGCTATCTGCCCGGCACCGTGGGCGAGAGCATCAAGGTGCTGGGCGGCTTTTTGCTGGGCCTGCCCCACACGGCCGAATACTTCGGCTATCCCTTCTTCTCCTGCGGGCCGATGTGGTATCTGCTGGCCCTTCTGGTGGGGTGGATCCTGTTGGACGTCGTGCTCAACATCTTCCCGGAACCCTACATCCCCTGGGCTGTACTGGCCGTGATGCTGCTGGGCTGGGGCACCTGCCTCGTGTGGGAGCTGCCCTTCTGCATCTCGCAGGGCATGGCTGTCATGCCCTACCTGTACATCGGCTATCTGGCCAAAAAGAAAAAACTGTTCGAGCAGCCCTTCCACTGGAAAAAAGGGCTTGTGCTGGGGGTGTCTTTCCTCGCCATTGGCGCAGGCGCTATCGTGACCCGCAGCACCGACTGCGTTTCCATGTCCTACTGGACCATGGGGCCGCTGAGCATCCTGCTCAACGGCGTGGTGGGCTACGGCTACATCGCGCTCTTTCTGCGCTGGAACAAAGGTCAGGGCCGCGTGGTGCGGGCGCTGGAATCGGTGGGCCGCCGCTCACTGTATATCTTTTGCGTCCATACCGTGGAGCTGATCGCTATTCCATGGTATCTCTTTGCGGAACGCTTCTCCGCCCATCCCCTCGCCGGGCTGACGATACAGTATGCGCTCTCGATCCTCTCCATCTGGCTGATCTGTGAGCTGCTGCTGCGCCGTCGGGAATGGTGCTCCAGGCTCCTTCCCCCACGCCGACGCCAGCGCGAGACATCCCGCCATTGCGCCTCCCGGCACTGAGCCGGACAGGCCCCACGCCAGACCGCGCCCCACGCCGGGCGCGCAGAAAAATGAGGTGAACCCGCTATGAACTCCGCCTCTCCCGAAACCGCTGCGGCCCTGCGGGGCCGCATCACCGAGCTGGAACAGCAGCTCCGCCTCTCGGACGAGGGCGTTTCCCGGCTGGCCGAGCGCTGCTTTGCCCTGGAACAGCAGGTCGAGGCCGCCCGCGCGGCCAATCCTGCCAAGGAGACGCACGCCAATTCTGCTCTGCTGCTGCCCAAGCTGTTCTATGACTGCGGCTCCGGGCTGTCGGAGCAGGATTCTCTTGCTGCGCCCGCAGGCGTCTATGAGGAAAAGACCCATCTCGTCACCGCGGCTTTCGAGCTGCCCGCCGCCTCCACGATGCTCCGTCTGGACCCTGGCGAGCTGCCCTGCTGCATCACCGACCTGACCCTTTCGGACGAACGGCTGCTCTGCCGCCCGTCCAACGGCATCCCGCTGCAAAAAGGGCAGATCCTGTTCCTGCGCACCGACCCCAACCTCTATCTGGAAGGACTGGCCGAGTTCCCCGCCGGGATGGATCTGGTCATCTCTTACCACTATTACCCGCTGGAGGAGCTGGACGGTGAGCCGCTGTTCGACGCGGTGCTGGACAGCGTGAAGGGGCTGCACACGCAGCAGACCGAGGCCCAGCGGGAGAATGCGGCCCTGCGGGCAGAGATCGAAGCGCTGCGCCAGCAGATCACCTTGCTGGAGGCCAGCCGCGACGAATACGCGGCATCGCTGAAGACCATGCTTTCCAGCACGAGCTGGAAGCTGACCGCCCCCCTGCGCAGCCTGACCGGGCTGCTGCACCGCGGCCGCTGAGCCGCCCGGAACGAAAGGCAGAGGAAGGAATCATGTACAGCAGTTACAGCGCCTTGCAGCGCAAACAGCTTGCCAAACAGGTCTATGCCGACACTCAGAGCAGCTATGTGCTCGTCTACGCACCGGTGCGCCGCCACGGGCTGGCGCTTTCCCTGAAGGATCAGCTCCACCGCAAGTTCCGTCTGGTGACCGCGCTGGAAGGCGAGCTGAGCGACAGTGTGGAGGGCGTCCTTCTGGTGAGTGAGGATGTGGAGTGCATGAGCACCACCCTCACCTACTTTGTCCAGGCGCTGCGTGACGGCGCGGACCTGGCCGTCTGTGACGCGGTCTTTGGGTTCGAAGGCTCCACGGCGCTCTATCTGAGCACCCATCATCTTCCGGGCTGCCGCTGCGCCATGGTCTCGCGGGCATTGCTGGAGCGTTGCCAAGCCGAAGCCCGCAACAAAGACAGCGTGACCGAGCTGCTGCGTCTGGCCGTGGCGCTGGCGCAGCATTGCTGCCGCATCCCGCAGGCTTTGCTGCACTACCGCCGGGAGCTGTGCGCCGCAGATGTTTTTTCCGCCAGCGGCAGGCGGGTGCTCATCATGAGCCACGAGCTGAACATGACCGGCGCGCCCATCGTGCTGGTCAGCGCGGTGCCTGTACTGCGCAGCCTTGGGTTCGAGGTGGCAGTGCTCGGCCCCAGCGACGGCGGTTCGCTGCCGCTGTTCCTTGAGGCAGGCGCGTCGGTCATCACCGACGCCGGTTGTGTTTCCACGCCCACGCTGTGGGGGCTGGCCACCGGGTCCGACCTCGTGCTGGCCAACACGGTCGTCGAGGCTCCGGCGGTCAGGATGCTGAACGGTTCCTTTGTGCCGGTGCTGTGGTGGCTGCACGATGCCTTCTCGGGCTATCCTCATATCTCTCACCGCATCCCGAAAAAGCTGGAACCGAACGTCCGCCTTTGCGCAGTGGGAAAGCACGCCGCTGCCGCCATGCACTCGGTGCGGCCGGATTTTGAGATCGACCAACTGATCTACGGTCTGCCCGATTACGCACAGGAGACTTTCCCGCCTTACGACCTGAGTTATACCAACGGTAAACTGCTGTTCGTCACGGTCGGCTCCTTTGAGCTGCGCAAAGGGCAGGATATCTTCGCGGAGGCCATCCGCCTGCTGCCTCCCGAGCTGCGGGCGCAGGCCGCTTTCCTCTTTGTCGGCAAGGCCGCCGACGAGACCATGATGGCCCCGGTGCGCGCGCTGACCAACGAACTGCCGGACACCGTATTCTATCGCAAGAGCCTGGCGCGCAGCGAGATCAAATCCTTGATGGAGCAGTGCGCCTGTGTGGTATGCAGCTCCCGCGACGACCCCATGCCCACCTTTGTGACCGAGGGCCTCATCTTCGGCAAACCTTCCATCGTCTCGGAGCATACCGGGACCGCGGGCCTTGTCACCGAGGGCGTAGACGGCTTTGTCTACCACGACGACGACCCGCGCCAGTTGGCTGAGCGTCTGGCCTGGGCCATCCAGCATCCCGCAGAGCTGGCCGCCATGCGCCCCGCCTGCCGTCGGCTGTATGAGCAGCATTTTTCGCCCCAGTCCTTTGCGGATACGCTCACACGGTTGGTATGTGAGTTGACCGGAGAGAACGAAGCGTAATATTTTTGTTTCAGGGCCAGTCTCAAAGGGGCAGGCCCTGATTTTTTGCGTCCGGCGGTCTATTTGTAATATCCATTGGAAATATTGCGTTGGGGAATTTATATCGTCCTCTTCTTTCGACGAAAAGCAGCGTTTTCCGATGCAGTCGTCTTTCCGATTCGTTTTATTCTTTATGAAAAATCCTATTCGGACTTTTATTTTTATCACGAAGCAAAAACTGCACAAAAAAGTTATCTTTCGGTTCACACAGCCTCTCTCCTGCTGTGCTATACTGTAAAAAACAGGCAGTCGGCATTTGGGTACCCGCCTGCCAAGTGCAAACGCGAAAGGGGTCCTTTTCATGATGGATCAGGCGCCGAATGCGCCCCGGCAGTCCCGCAAAAAGACGCTGTTGTCTCTGCTGGTGCTGCTGGTGCTCACCGGCATCATCGTCTATTTTATCAAAGATAACTGGTCGGAGATCAAGACCGCTCTGCTCCAGCTCACGCTGCCGCAGATCCTGCTGCTGCTGGCCGTCGGAGCTTCTTTTCCGCTGCTGGAAGCGGCTGCCTCGTGGGTCATCCTGCGCGGACGCACACAGTCCGTCCCCTACTGGCAGGCGCTGGACGCGGTGTGGATCGGCAATTTCTGCAACGTCGTCACCTTTGGAGCAGGCACCCTGGCCACACAGACCTACTATCTCCACCGCTGCGGCATCCCCGTGGGACAGGGCATTGGCTCCATGACGCTGGAATATGCTTTCCATAAGCTCACCGTACTGCTTTATGCGACCCTCCTGCTGCTGACGCAGTTTTCCTGGCTCACAGCCAACACCACCGGTCTGCTGCACTATCTGCCGCTGGCCTACGGAGTCGTGGCGGCGATCGTTCTGGCGCTGGTCCTGCTCTGCGTCTCACCGCTGGTCCAGAATCTGGCCCGCTGGCTCATGCGCTTCCTGCCCAAAAACGAGACCTGGCAGGCCCGCCGCCAAAGCTGGACCGAGCAGTTGGACGTGCTCAGCGTCGAGAGCCGTCATCTGCTTTTGGACAAGCGCCGGTGTGTCCAGGTCATGGTGCTGCATACGGTCAAACTGTTCCTGCTGTTCACCCTGCCCTATCTGGCCATCCGGTTCATGCATCTGTCTGATCTGACCTTCTGGCAGGTCCAGCTTTTGGCGGCGCTGACCTTTTTCATTTCCAACGCCCTGCCCAACGTGGCAGGCATGGGCTCGGTGGAAACCGCCTTCCTTCTGGTATTCGGCGGATTTTTGGGAAACGCCGAGGTCATGAGCGCCCTGATGGTCTATCGTCTGGCCAATTATTATTTCGTCTTTGCGCTCAGTGCAGTGGGATTCTTTTTCATGCAGCGGCATCTGGCCGCCATGGAGCCGCACAAAGGCGGGGATTGATATCAGCAAAAACGGGGGATTTGTTCCTTTTTGAAAAAAGGAACCGAAAAACTTTTCAATCGGCCTGCGCCTGCGCGCAGGCCAAATATTTTATAGAGGCGGAAGTCGGCCAGCGTTTGCGCGCTCCCGCGCGCTGGGGCTGCGCCCAGCAGCGGCAGGTTTTTCCTCTTGATAGCAATACAATAAAACAACAAAAATAACGCAGAAATTTCCGACTGCACCAAAGCTGCCCTCAATGAGGGAGATGGCATCGCGAAGCGACGACGGAAGGAGTGT
>JBJERT010000014.1:0-5813 GCA_051882435.1 Faecalibacterium sp. | reverse complement strand
CGGTCCATCGGCAGTTTCTTCCCGCGGGAGGGTCCGCACACCGAAGCTAAAATACAGCACATGGAAGGCCCACACTGCGCCCAAAAGGATCTGACCGACCGGGACGCGGTGCATCATCACGAAGCCGAAACCCATCAGCAGGGTGACAAGGGTCAGGATGCGGATTTTGGTGCGGCGGGTCATGCCTTTGCCCTGCACATAGCTTTCCAGGTTGTTTTTATAAAGCCGTGTGCCTACGAACCAGCGGTGCAGGCGCTCGCTGCTGCGGGCAAAACAGTATGCCGCCAGCAGCAGGAACGGCACCGTGGGCAGGATGGGCAGCACAGCTCCCACCGCGCCCAGAGCCGCGCTGACACAGCCCAACCCGGCAAAAAATATCTTTTTTCCTTTCATTTTGATTCCTCCTTGTTATTTTATTGTGTTATGTCCAGATGGTATTGTTATCAACTCACTCTCCCGCGCTCCACTGAGTAAACGGTGTCTGCGATGCGAAGGGTCGAGGCCCGGTGCGTGACCAGCACCACCGTTTTCCCGCCCTGTTCTTCCCGCAGCGCCCGCAGGATGACCGCTTCATTCAGGCTGTCCAGATTGCTGGTCGGCTCGTCCAGAAGCAGGAAAGGCGCATCGTGCAGGAACGCCCGGGCAAGCCCCAGCCGTTGCCGCTCGCCGCCCGAAAGCGTATCGCCCAGCTCGCCCACGGGGGTGTCATAGCCCTGCGGCAGCGAACGGATAAAGCCGTCCACCGACGCCTTTTTGCAGGCCGCGGTCAGTTCCGCATCGGTGGCGTCGGGCTTTGCCAGCAGCAGATTGGCCCGGATGCTGTCACGGAACAGGTGCGTTTCCTGTGTCATGAAGCTCTCCATGGAACGCAGATCGTCGGTGTTGATCTGCTCCACCGACCGGTCGGAAAGGCTCACGCAGCCCTGCTGCGCCGACCAGAAGCGCAGAAACAGCTTGAGCAGTGTTGATTTTCCGCTCCCGCTGCGCCCCACGATGCCCACGATCTGCCCCTGCGGCAGTGCCACCGAGACATCCTGCAGGACCTGCTCGTTTCCATAGGCAAAGCTGACGTGTTCGGCGGCGGCTCCCGCAAAACGGACCGGTGCCTGCCCGGTCACATCCTGCACGGCGGGGGATTCTTCCAACAGGTCCAGCACGCGGTTGCCGGCAGCAAAGGTGTTTTGCAGTGTGCTGCCCAGATTTGCCAGCGCCACGACAGGGCCGAACGAGCTCATCAGCGCCAGAGTGGGCAGCAGCACGCCGTCAAAGTCCACCGCTCCGCGCTGATACAGCACCGCCGCCGTGAACAGCATCGCAAGGTCGAACAAAAGGATCACGGTATTGGTCGCGGCCATTCCCCGCCCGGCGGTGCGCTTCATGCGGGCTTCGTCGGCGGAGAGCGCGTCGGTGCGGGCGTTCATCTCCGCCAGGCGCGCCGCGCCCTGACCGTACTGCTGCACCTCGGAAAGCCCTCTCAGGCTGTCCAGCACAAAGCCGCTCAGCGCGCCGGAGCGGGTACGGAAGCGCAGTCCGTCCGTGCCGCTGGCCCGGGAGGTACACAGCGGCACCGCCACACCTACCGTAAGGTAGGCCGCCGCAGCCAGCAGACCCAGCAGACCGTGATACTGCCCGATGAAGCCGCACATCCCCAGCGAAAACAGCAGCGCAATGGCCGCGGGCGAGATAGTGTGGGCATAGAACACCTCCAGCAGCTCGATATCCGCCGTAATGACCGCGATCAGGTCCCCGCGCTCCCGGCCTTCGAGCTTTGCGGGAGCCAGACGGCGCAGCGCCCGGAACACCTTGTCCCGGATGAGCGCCAGCAGCTTGAATGCGACGTAATGGTTGCAGGTCTGCTCCCCATAGCGCAGCGCTGCCCGCAGCACCGCGAACACTGCTGCGCCGCCGAACAGGATGCCCAGCCCCGGCGCGGAAGCTCCCAGCAGCCCCGCCACCGCATAGCCGCCAAAGATGGTAATAAAGGACGCACACAGGTGTCCTGCCAATCCCAGCACGATGGCCAGCAGCATCCAGCCGGTCAGGGGACGCACCAGCACGATCAACTGCCGCATGACCGAAACTCCGCTTCTCTGTTTCATTTCACGCCTCCTTTGCGCACTCACCGTAATGTTCCAGGGCCTGCTGGGTCTCCCAGAGCCGGGCGTAACGTCCCCGCCGGGCCAGCAGCTCGGCATGTGTACCCTGTTCGGCTACGCGGCCTTCGTCCAGAACATAAATGGTATCCGCCGCCGCCGCGTTGGCCAGACGGTGCGAAATGAGGATGACCGTTTTTTCCTTTGCCAACCGGCGTATTTGTTCCATAATGTCGTTTTCGCTTTCCACGTCGATATTGGAGGCGGCCTCGTCAAACAGGTAGATGGGGCTGTCATGCAGGAGCGCCCGGGCCAGCGCCAGACGCTGCCGCTGACCGCCCGAAAGATTGGCCGCGCCCTCGGTGAGCACGGTGTCCAGCCCCTGCTCTGCGCGCAGGAACGCCGCCAGCTTCACCTGCTCCAACACACGCCACAGCGCTGCATCGGGGGCATCCGGCGCGGCCATCCGAAGATTTTCGCCCACAGTCCCGCGGAACAGATAGCTCTGGTGCCCAATGTACGTTATGCTGCGCAGCAGGCTCTCCTCCGACAGCTCTGCCAGCAGAACGCCGCCCAGTGTCACCTTGCCGCTGTAGCCGCGGCGGCGGCCCATCAGCAGCGCGGCCAGCGTCGATTTGCCGCAGCCGGATTCTCCCACCAGCGCTGTGAATCCGCCCATGGGCAGCGTCAGGTCCACGCCCCGCAGCACTTCGCGCCCCGGCTCATATCCAAAGCGCAGGCCCTCGCAGCGGATGGTGCAGTCGGCGGGGACTTCACGGCCGCCCCGAACCGGTTCGGGCAGGTCCAGCAGCCGGAATATCTTTTCCGAAGCCGCCATACCGTTCATGGCAACGTGGAAAAAGCTGCCGAGCTGCCGCATGGGCAGAAAGAAATCCGCCGCCAGAAGCAGGATCAGCAGACAGCCGCTCAGCCCGACCTTTCCGGCCCGGAACTGCGACACCGCCAGGATCATCCCTGCCGCCGCGCCGCCGTAGGCTACAAGGTCCATCAGCGTGATGGAGTTGAGCTGCATCGTCAGCACTTTCATGGTGATGCGGCGGAACTGTTCCGCCTGCGCGTTCATCTCCTGCTGGCGGCGTTCATCCGCCTGATAGATTTTCAGGGTGGTCAGACCTTGCAGGTTTTCCAGAAAGGTGTCGCCCAGCTTTGTATATTGGTCCCAGTAACGGCCCAGCAGCTTTTTGGCCCAGGTCTGAACCGCCGCGATGGAGACCGGGATGAGCGGCACACAGACCAGCAGCAGCACAGCCGACGGCAGATCGACCCACGCCAGCACACCGAACAGGGTCAGCGGCGCGAGCATGGCATAAAAGAACTGCGGCAGGTAGGAGCCGAAATAGATCTCCAACTGGTCCACGCCTTCCACAGCGACCTGCACGACCTCAGAGGTCTGGACCTGCTGGGTGTAGGATGCGCCCAGCCGCAGCAGCTTTGCATAGATGCGCTCCCGCAGCGTCTTTTTTACGGTCCGGCTGGAACGCCAGCTCATGGTCGAGGCCCCCACCGTGCAGCTGAACCGCACCGCAGCCGCTCCCAGCGCCAAAAGCGCCGTGCCCCAAAGCTCTGCAGAGGTCGCCGCCCGCAGATACAACCGCTCCAGCAGGCGGCAGAGCGCTGCCATCAGGGCGATATTCGCCGCCAGTGCGCACCACTGCAGCGCAACGTTGGCGGCGACGTACCGCTTGCTCTCGCTGACCATCCCGATCAGCCGTTTGTCGATCATCATGCTGTCCGCTCCGTTTCCGCCCCCCTTCCCTTGCGGCGGAGGGCATTTTCCAGTTTTTGTTAGTATCCACTAACTTTTATTCCCAAGTTGAGCGGACGATTGGTTATCGTCCGCTAACTCCGGTATCCTACCATGGAATATTCCAAATGTCAAGTGGATTTTTCCCGCTTTTTGAAAAAAGCGGGGCAAAAACTTTTTGCTGCGCCCATCGCCTGCGCGATGGCCGGGAATGGTTTGGGGCACAGCCCCAGCGCGCGGAAGCGCGCAAACCCGTGCCGCAGCCTCGCTTCTATAGCAATCCATAAATTTAGCGCGAATCAGGCCCCCTCCGGGAGGGGGCTGTCGCCGCAGGCGACTGGGGGAGTGGCAGCGTGCAACACTCCTTCCGTCATCGCTTCGCGATGCCACCTCCCTCAAGGAGGGAGGCTTTGGCGAAATCGTGATGGTTCGCATTATTTTATTGAATTGCTATAAAAAATCTGGCCCACACAACTGTGTGGGCCGTTTGAAAAGTTTTTCGGTTCCTTTTTTCAAAAAGGAACAAAAAAAGACCGCTGCATTCTGCAACAGTCTCTTTTGTTCGCGTCAGCCGCCGAGGTAAGCACTGCGGACCTTTTCGTTGGTCAGCAGCTCGGCACCGGTGCCCTCCATGACGATGCGGCCCGTCTCCAGAACATAGGCGCGGTCCGCCACCGAGAGCGCCATCTGAGCGTTCTGCTCCACCAGCAGGATGGTCATGCCCTGCTCGTGAACGTCCCGGATGATGTCGAAGATCTCCTGCACCAGCAGCGGGGACAGGCCCATGGACGGCTCGTCCAGCATCAGCATGGACGCACCGCTCATCAGTGCGCGGCCCATGGCCAGCATCTGCTGTTCGCCGCCGGACAGGGTGCCCGCCATCTGGCGGCGGCGCTCCTTCAGGCGGGGAAACAGGGTGAACACCTTTTCCATGTTGGGCTGGATGGTGGAGCCGGGCTGCGTGTAACCGCCCATCTCCAGATTCTCCTCCACGCTCATGTGCAGGAACACATGGCGGCCTTCCGGCACCTGCGCCAGACCCGACTGCACGATCTTGTGGGCGCGCATACCCTTGATGCTCTTCCCTTTGTACAAGATATCACCGGTCTTGGGGTGCAGCAGGCCGGAAATGGTTTTCAGGTTGGTGGATTTGCCCGCGCCGTTGGCACCGATCAGGGTGACGATCTCGCCCTCATCGACGTGAAAAGACACATCCTTGACCGCGTGGATCGCGCCATAATACACATTGATATTCTCCACGCTCAGCATCGTTTCTGCCATCGCTCAGCCCTCCTTCTTGCCCAGGTAGGCCTCGATGACCTGGGGATTGTTGCGGATCTCCTCCGGCGTACCTTTGGCGATGATACGGCCAAAGTTCAGCACCGCGATGCCCTCGCAGATGCCCATGACAAGGCTCATGTCGTGCTCAATGAGCAGCACCGCGATATTGAACTCATCGCGGATGCGGCGGATGGTCTCGGTCAGCTCGGCCGTCTCGGAGGGGTTCATGCCCGCGGCAGGCTCATCCAGCAGCAGCAGCTTCGGGTTCGTGGCCAGCGCGCGCATGATCTCCAGCCGACGCTGCGCGCCATAGGGCAGGCTGCCGGCTTTTGCCTGCGCCAGGTCGGCCATATGGAAGATATCCAGCAGCTCCAGCGCACGCTCGGTGGTCTTTTTCTCCTCGCGCCAGTAGTTGGGCAGGCGCACCAGCGAGGACGCAAGGTTGTACTTCATGGACTCGTGCAGACCCACCTTCACGTTGTCGATGACCGACAATTCCTTGAACAGGCGGATATTCTGGAAGGTGCGGGCCACGCCCATGCGGTTGACCTGATAGGTCTTTTTGCCTGCCGTGGGCATCCCGTCGATGAGGATGGAGCCGCGGGTGGGCTGGTACACGTTGGTCAGCAGGTTGAACACGGTGGTCTTGCCCGCGCCGTTGGGGCCGATCAGGC
>JBJERT010000013.1:0-2336 GCA_051882435.1 Faecalibacterium sp. | reverse complement strand
CGGAGAGGGCGACTGTCTTTTCCAAAATCGACCGACAAGCACAAAAATCATGCAAGATAATCGGGGTAATTCTGCGCAGTTTTGACAGGAAAACCAAAAATCAAACGGGGTCTGACAAAAAAATTACTAACGGATTTTGAGCAAAACCGGTATCATTAGAGCAGACGAAAACTGATATATCAAGGGCGCAGATGCCCGGGAGGCAGGGGACTATGAAGAAGCGGGACACAGAGCGGTGCGCGCCGGTACTGGAGCGGGAGCGCGACCCCGAAACGATGAGCGACGTGGAAAAGCTCACCGATTTGGATTTTGAGTATCAGGCTGCCGTGAATGCCGCAGGCAAAGAGGAAAAGACCTACGGCATCTGGGGGCCGATCTGGCGATTCCTTCAATGGAAGGACTCACTGCACAAGCCGCACAACATTTCAAAAAAGGTCTGTATGGTGTTGCTGCTACTCACCGGCTGGATGGGCGGGCACCGCTATTATCAGGGGCGGTATGTGTCAGCGGTGTTGTACACGGCATTCTGCTGGAGCGGCGTGCCGCTGCTGCTGTGCGTGACCGATTTTATGGAGCTTGTTCCCATCAAAGCGGACGAGAACGGGCGCATTACCATGTGACCCGACCGGAGGGAGAAAGGAGACCACCGTGCAGATCGACTTTCTGGAAGCACTGAAGAACTATCTGGGCGTTTTCAACATTGCGGTGCACCGCGTGTCCCCGCCCTATGAGGAGCTGGTGGATTTTGACCTGGGCCTGCGGCGCACGCTGGACCCGCAGTTCGACAGCCGCCAGACAGGGGAGCAGCTTCTGCGGGACGCTGTGCCCAACACGCTGTCTGTATTTGAAGACCGCTTCGGTGCGCGGTATGGGATGTTTCCCGCGCCCTGCGGCCCCGACCAGAAGGTGGAAACGGTCTTTTTATTCGGCCCATGGCGCGGCGAACAGCGCAGCCCGGAACAGACGGTCTGGGCCAGGCACAGCCTCGGCGCAGAGAGCGCTGCGCTGGCGCAGCGGTACTATGCGCTCATCCCTCAGGTGGAGGAGCAGACGGTCATTGGAAGCGTGGCGGCGCTGGTGTCGATGCTTTACCCGCCCAATGCGTTCCGCTTTACCAAGCTGCGGGAATGCCGTCCGCTATGGTTCGAGCCGGATATGCGGATCCTGTCGGAGCAAGAGACCCTGTGTCAGGCGGACATCACGCGGCTGGAAGAGCGCTATGCTGCCGAAAACTTGCTGATCGAGGCCGTGGCCTGCGGCGACCTGGAAAGCGCGTGGAACGCCCTTCGCAGGGTGGAACGGCTGAGTATGCTCGATGACTTCAGCGTGACCCTGAGCCAGTGCAAAAACAGGCTGATCGTCCTGAACACCCTGCTGCGCAAGGCTATCGAGCGGACCCATATGCATCCCTGCTACATTGAGGCCATCAACCGGAAATATACTGCCAGTATCGAGGTTTTGAGCAGTGTTTCTGCCCATCGGGAGCTGCTGGCCGAGATGCTGGAGGACTACTGTGCCTGCGCGCGGCACTATTCCGTGCAGGAATACTCTCCGCTGGTGCAGAAGGTGGTCAACTTCATCAACCTGAATCTGGATGCGCGGCTCTCGCTGCGGATGCTGGCGGAACGGTATTTTATCAGTCCCAGCTATCTGTCCAACCTGTTCAAGCAGGAGACCGGCTACACCCTGACCGACTATATCAACACCCAGCGCATCCAGCGCGCCGCCCAACGGCTCCAGACCACCAACAGCAGTGTGGCTACCATCGCCGAGAGCGTGGGCATTCTGGATGTGAACTATTTCACCAAAATTTTCAAGCGTGTGATGGGTACCACCCCCACCCAATATCGCCGTGCCCATTTGATTCGCCCATCAGAACAGGAACGCCCCGCCTGACGGGCACTTCAAGCCCTCTGCATTTCTTTGCAAGAAGGGGTGTACCATCTTCCCTTGAGGGGAGAGTCAAAGGGCTTTTTGTATGGAAAATGGCCAGATGCATTGAGAGAGTCCCCAATAGGCAAGACGACAGGACGGGCAGGGCACCGTTCTGTCGTTTTTTGTAAAAGAATGGAAAGCGGGTGGCATAGAAGAAGTTGTTTGTGTTGAAATTTCTCCCTGAACGGAATACAAATTATGGTTCCTTTTGGAGTTTCCCGACCGCTTTTCACCCTGAAAAATCAAAATATCTCTCGTGTATGCTTTGGGGTACGAAAAATCAAGACTCCCGATGCTTTCCGAAAATACGGAAAGGGCGTATCTACGTCATCTGATTTTAAGATGAAAGGCTTTCAGGAATCAAGTGAGGCTTTTTTAAGGGGGGGGGGGGGGGGAAGATA
>JBJERT010000012.1:0-11536 GCA_051882435.1 Faecalibacterium sp. | reverse complement strand
TTGCGACTGAAAAGCTTTTTCAGTTCCTTTTTCTCGAAAAAGGAACAAAACCCCCCGTAAAACAAACCCGCCGCTCCTGCCATTCCAGCAGAAGCAGCGGGTTTTTTGTGTTTCAGGTGGATTCCCTGCGCACGAATGCGCCGGGAACGATGGCTGTGGGGACCAGGGGAGCGCGGTGCGCCATTTTGCGCCGAAGCTGGGAGACCACGGTGTGGGCCATGCCGTCCAGGTCCACCCGGTAGGTGGTCAGCTGAGGGTTCGAGCGGGTGGAGAAATCATAATCATCATAGCCGGTCACGGCCACGTCCTGCGGCACGCGGTAGCCGTTGCGCTTGAGCAGCTCCACGATGTTGTAAGCTGCTTCGTCGCAGTTGCAGACGAACGCGTCCGGCAGCTCGCGGGGGAGGGTCAGAGGGATGAGCCTCCCCTGAGCGTCGCGGTCCTCCAGCCGCCAGTCGTCCCGGATGGGCAGACCGGCGCGCAGCAGCGCTTTCACATACCCCAGATACCGGTCCATGATGGAGCTTGTGGCGCACACGCTGCCCACAAACCCGATGTTCCGGCGCCCGGTGGCAATGAGATGTTCGGTCAGCGTATAGGCGCCGCTGGAATTGTCGCTCAGCACGCAGTCCGCGGCCAAGGCGTCATCGTAAAAATCCAGCAGCATAAAGGGGATACCGCTCTGGGCCGCGGTGGCGACATAGCGCCGGTCGATCTCGCCCATGAAGATCAGGCCGCTGATCTTGCGCTTGACCAGAAAGGTGGGCATGGTGCAGTTTTTTTCCGCCTGAGGCAGTACGATCTCCATCATCACGGAGAGGTTGGCCGCTGTCGCGCTTTTCAGCACCGAGCGGTACAGGCTGGAATAAAAATTCCCGGTGTTGAAGAATCGGTCCGGCACCAGGATGCCGATGCTCTCGTCGTCGTTCGTTCCTGCCAGCGGCTCCGGGGCGTGGTAGCCCATCTCCTGCGCGGTGGCAATGATCTTTTCGCGCAGGGCCTCGCTCACGCCGTCTTTCCCGGCAAGGCCCTTGGACACCGAGACCGTACTGATGCCCAGCCGCTTCGCAATATCGGACATTCGGACTGATTTTGCCATGAGGATGATCCCTTGCTTTCTTTCCACAAAATCTGGCTGCCTTTCCGGTAAGCTCACCAAAAGGCTCTCTTACTTATAAAAATTACCAGCCTTTGACGTTTTTGTCAACCCATTGTAAGGTAAAGAATGTCAGAGACGGGGCCGAAAAGGACGTGATTAACTGTTTAATTAACTAATCATATTAAGCAAAAAATATTTTAATTTCACCCGGTGCTATAAATTTCCGGGATTTTCATGTGTTTTTTCACAATCATTCCGTTCATAACTCAGGCAGAAGCGAGAATGTTTTTGTGCTTATTGACATGATATGCTAAAATAGCTATACTTAGAGCAAGAAAGTAAGCTAAAGTTTCGCATTAGTTTAGCTTACATGTTATGTTTACCCACCGGGCCTTACGGTCCACACACACAGAAGGAGGATTATCCCATGCGTAAGATCGATCGTCGTAGTTTCCTGAAGGCTGCCGGCGCCCTGGCCGCTGTCAGCGCCCTGACCGCCTGCGGCGGCAAATCTGAGGCCGGCGGCTCCGCTGCCGCAGTCTCCGAGGTGCCCGCCTACAATGAACTGAAGGTCGGCACGGATCACACCGACCTCAAGACCAGCATCAAGATCGTGAGCCACCGCACCGACCTCATCGACGACGGCACTTTCAATGGCTACGTCGCCGCGTTCCAGAAGCTGTATCCCAACATCGAGATCAAGTACGAAGGCATCACCAACTATGCGGATGACATGACCACCCGCCTGACCTCCAACAACTGGGGCGACATGTGCATGATCCCCACCACCATCCCCCTGACCGAGCTGAGCAACTACTTCTACCCGCTGTGCGATCTGGACGCCATCAAGGAGGAATACAACTTCGCCTCCAACCGCGCCTATGGCGGCAAGGTCTACGGCATCCCCTCCACCGGCAACGCACAGGGCATCGTCTATAACAAAAAGGTCTTTGCGGACGCCGGCGTGACCACGCTGCCCC
This sequence comes from Faecalibacterium sp., assembly GCA_051882435.1. Taxonomy (GTDB): domain Bacteria; phylum Bacillota; class Clostridia; order Oscillospirales; family Ruminococcaceae; genus Faecalibacterium. The sequence continues at coordinate 9,457 of JBJERT010000012.1, read as the reverse complement.
GCACCCCGGACGAGTTCCTGGACGCGCTCCAGAAGATCAAGGATATGGACCCCTCCATCGACCCGCTGTACACCAACTATGCTGCGGGCTGGACCATGAGCGCATGGGACGCCTACATCGGCGGCGGCGCCACCGCAGACCCCGACTGGATGAACATCACCATGCCCCAGACCAAAGATCCCTTTGCCAAGGGCATCCTGGGCGCGGACGATATCGGCCCCTACGCCGTCTATTATGTCCTGTATGAGGCTGTCAAGCGCGGCCTGACCGAGGCCGACCCCACCACCACCGACTGGGAGGGCAGCAAGTCCCGCATCAACGCGGGCAAGATCGGCGCTATGACGCTGGGCAGCTGGGCCATCGTCCAGATGCAGGCCGCAGGCCCCAATGCCGACGACATCGGCTATATGCCGTTCCCCATCACGGTCAAGGGCACCCAGTACGCCAGCGCGGGCGCGGACTACTGCTTCGGCGTCAACGCTGCCACCAGCGACGACAAAAAGCTGGCCTCCATGCTCTACATCAAGTGGTTCAGCGAGTCCTCTAACTTCGCCTATGACCAGGGCGGCGTGCCGGTGCTCAAGAGCCAGAAGTACCCCGACACCCTGGCCGCCTTCGACGGCATCGACCTGCTGGAGGATACGCCCGCTCCCACCGAGCTGGCCGACCTGGGCACCGAGGTGCAGCAGGAGGCCGAGCTGATGCTCAACGCCGACCAGACCCACGTCATGCGCGTGGTCGAGGCGGGCATCAACGGCGACGAGACGCTGGACGACATCGTGGCCGACTGGAACGCCGCGTGGAACAAGGCTGTGGACCGCTGCGCGCCCAAGAAGTAAGCCCCCGGCATCGTTTGTCCTGAATCGTGAAAGGAGGCTCTTTTATGAATACCGCCCAGGCCGCCGTGGCTGCGCCCAAAAAGCGCCGCTCCCTCAAGCAATACCTCAAGAGCATGCACGGCCAGCAGATGATCGTGACGCTGGTGTTCCTGTTCGCGCCGCTGCTGCTGTTGTTCATGTTCACCTATCTGCCCTTCTTCAAGATGGTGCAGTTCAGCTTCTTCAAGATGAAGTACATCGGCAGCCGCACCTTTGTGGGCCTGCAGAACTACATCGACGTCTTTACCCGTGACGACTGCTTCCACGCGCTGACCCTGAGCCTGTACTATATGGTCGGCTCGGTGGTCCAGATGGCGCTGGCGCTGCTGTTCGCCACCATCCTGAGCTTCAAGGTCAAGGGCAGCAAGTTCTTCCGCGGTGCGCTGTACTTCCCGTGCCTGATCTGCGGCATCTCGGTGGGCTTTATCTTCAAGTTCTTCTTCACCCATGGCTTCGTGCTGGATACCCTGCTGAGCTGGGTGGGCTTCAACGTGGATACGCTCCCGTTCTGGCTGCGCGACGAATCCATCAACAATATCGTGCTGGTGGCCTGCTCGCTGTGGAAATACATCGGCCAGAACATCGTCATGTTCATCGGCGCGATCGCCTCGGTGGACCCCACCCTGTACGAGGCGGCGGAGATCGACGGTGCCAACGCATGGCACCGCTTCAAGGATATCATCCTGCCCTCCATCAGCACCATCGTGATCCTGAACCTCATCATCTCGGTGTCGGGCGCGCTGTCCGCCTTTGAGATGCCCTATGTCGTCACCGGCGGCGGCTTCAACACGGCGACTTACTTCGTCGTGATGGACAAGATCGCCCACACTGACCAGAAGGTCGGCCTGGCCTCGGCCATGGCAGTGGTGCTGCTGGCGCTCATCATGCTCGTGAGCTACATCCAGAAAGCCGCCGAGCGCTGGCTGACCACCCGCGGCGACCGTCCGGCCAAAAAGTAAGGAGGCGCACACGATGAACGATATCGCAAAGCTGAAAGCGCAAAAGCTGATCATCAATCTTTTCAAGTATACCCTGCTGATCTTCGCGGCCTTCGTGGCGCTGGTGCCCATCGTTTCCTGCATCTTCACTGCCTTCAAGACGGATGAGGAATACGCCGCCACCAACGTCATCACGATGCCGAAGAACTGGCTGAACTTCGACAACTTCGTGACCGCATGGACCAAAGCCAACATGGGCATGGCCTTCCTGAACAGCTTCATCATCCTGATCTGCGTTCTGGCGGGCAGCATCCTCATCAGCGCCATGCTGGCCTATGTGCTCAACCGCTTCCAGTTCCCCGGCAACGGCCTGATCCGCAATCTGTTCATGATCGCTACCCTGATCCCCGGCATCGCGTCGCAGGTCACGGTCTATCAGATCATGACCGCCCTGCACCTGGTCAACTCCATGCCCGGTTACATCCTGCTGATGATGGGCACCGACGTCATCACCATCTATATCTTCCTGCAGTTCTTCGAGAACCTGTCGCCCACGCTGGACGAGAGCGCCATTCTGGACGGCTGCACCTACTTCGGCGTGTTCTTCAAGATCCTGCTGCCCCTGCTCAAGCCCGCCATCGTCACCAGCGCCATCCTCAAGGGCGTGTCCACCTACAACGAGTATTACATGGCCAACCTGTATTTGCAGGACAAAACCAAGTATCAGGTGGTGTCCACCTCGCTGTATGTGTTCTCCGGCCCTATGGGCAGCCAGTATAACTATATCTGCGCCGGTGTCATCATCACCATCATCCCCGCGCTGATCGTGTTCCTGCTGTGCCAGGATCAGATCTACAGCGGTATGGCCGCAGGCGCGGTCAAGGGCTGACACATCGGTTTACGCTATCATCTTTCCATTTTCTCCTTCATCCTGAGCCGCGCCCTGCGCTCCGCTTCTCCTTGGGCGGCGGGGCGCGGCATGGGGAGGGAAGGACCCTATGAATCTTTTTTGGAGGAACTCTATGAGCAAGACCACTCTCTACTGTGGCGCGCTGCCGAACATCCCCTGGCAGGACAAGCCTGCCGGATGCACCGACCCGGTGTGGCGCTATTCCGAAAACCCCGTCATCGGCCGCAATCCGCTGCCCGGCGTGGCCCGCATCTTCAACAGCGCCGTGGTACCCTATGAAGGCGCCTATATCGGCGTGTTCCGCGGCGAGCAGACCAACGGCATCCCGTATATCTATCTGGGCCGCAGCGCTGACGGCATCCACTGGACCTATGAGCCGGAAAAGATTCCCTTCGTCAATGAGAAGGGCGAGCCGTTCATGCCGGTCTATGCCTATGACCCCCGCCTGGTCAAGGTGGAAGACACCTATTATATCATCTGGTGCCAGGACTTCTATGGCGCATCCATCGGCGTGGCCAAGACCACCGATTTCAAGACCTTCGTGCGCATCGAGAACCCGTTCATCCCCTTCAACCGCAACGCGGTGCTGTTCCCCCGCAAGATCAACGGCATGTACACCATGCTGTCCCGTCCCTCGGACAGCGGCCATACGCCCTTTGGCGATATCTTCCTGAGCCAAAGCCCCGATATGGAGTTCTGGGGCCGTCACCGCCATGTGATGAGCAAAGGAACCAACTGGTGGGAGAGCGTCAAGATCGGCGGCGGCGCGGCACCCATCGAGACCAGCGAGGGCTGGCTGCTGTTCTATCACGGCGTGACCGGTACCTGCAATGGCCTCGTGTATTCCATCGGCGGCGCCATCCTCGACCGCGACGAGCCGAGCAAGGTGCTCTACCGCTGCGGCAATTTCCTGCTGACCCCGGAGGAGTGGTATGAGGAGCGCGGCTTCGTGCCCAACGTCTGCTTCCCCTGCGCGACCTTGCAGGATGCCGCCACCGGCCGCATCGCCCTCTATTATGGCTGCGCTGACAGTTATGTAGGCCTGGCCTTCACCACGGTGGACGAGGTGGTGGATTACATCAAGGCGAACGACGACGCCGGCCCCACCGACCACGAGCTGGGCATCCGCTGACGCCGCCGGGCGCAGCCCCCGCGCGCGGGAGCGCGCAAACGCTGGCCGCCCGCTCTCCGGCTTCCATAAGACCTTCCTGCCCATCGCGGATGCGATGGGCACATTCAAAAGTTTTTGCCCCGCTTTTTTCAAAAAGCGGGAAAAAACCCAAGCGGGAAAACCCCCCGTATCCGAAAAGGAGGCTTTCATCTTATGCCCCGCATCAAGCAGGCCGCCGAGGCCATGCTCCGCGATACCATCCTGCCCTTCTGGAAAGGGCTGCGGGATGATGAGAACGGCGGCTTTTACGGCTATATGGATTTCGACCTGAAGCTGGACAAGACCGCCGAAAAGGGCTGCATCCTCAACAGCCGTATCCTGTGGTTCTTCTCCGAGGCGGCGCGGCTCACCGGCCGCGCCGATCTGGCGGACGATGCCCGCCACGCCTACCGCTTTTTTGAGGAACACTGCTATGACCGCACCTTCGGCGGTGTCTACTGGAGCTGTGACTATACCGGCAAGCCGCTGGACACCACCAAGCACACCTACAATCAGGCCTTTGCCATCTACGCGCTCTCGGCCTACTACCACCTGACCGGCGAGCAGGCCACGCTGGACCGCGCCATGGAGCTGTTCCGCCTCATCGAGCGGCACTGCACCGACGACGAGGGCTATCTGGAGGCGTTCACGGTGGACTGGCAGCCGGAGAGCAACGAAAAGCTCTCGGAGAACGGTGTGCTGGCAGCCAAGACCATGAACACGCTGCTGCACGTCTTTGAGGGCTATTCGGGCCTGTATCAGGTCAGCCGGGACGAGACGGTGGGGCGCGCCATGCGGCGCATCCTGTCCATCTACGCCAACAAGATCTACAGCCCGGAGCTGCACCGGCAGCTGGTCTTTTTCGACGAGCACTATCACTCCATCATCGACCTGTACAGCTACGGCCACGATATCGAGTCCAGCTGGCTCATCGACTGGGGCTGTGCTCTGCTGGGGGACCGCGCGCTGAGCATGAGCATCGGCTGCATCGACTCCGACCTGGCGCAGCACATCTACCAGAACGCCTATATTGACCACTCCGTGGTCAATGAATGCGAGCGCGGCGTGGTGGACACCACCCGCGTGTGGTGGGTGCAGGCCGAGTCCGTCCTGGGCTTCGTGAACGAATACGAAAAGAGCGGCGACGTCCGGTTCCGGGACGCGGCCGCCGATGTCTGGCACTATATCTGTGAGGTGCTGGTGGACAAGCGCCCCGGCAGCGAATGGTTCTGGAGCGTGGATGCCAGCGGCAGACCCGCCAGCCACAAGCCCATTCTGGAGCCGTGGAAGTGCCCTTACCACAACGGACGCATGTGCATGGAACTGATAAGGAGGGACCCCGATGTCTACGTTTGAGCTGCACCCCGAATATCTGCGCCAGAAAGGCTTTCAGGAAGCGCTTCTGGCCCGAAAGAACCAGAAGACCGATTTCTATAACGGCGTCTACGAGCGCTGGGCGCATCCGGTGCTGACCCGGGAGCATATCCCGCTGGAATGGCGCTTCGATCTGGACCCCGCCACGAACCCCCATTTCATGGAGCGTCTGGGCGTGAACGCCGTGTTCAACGCGGGCGCGCTCAAACTCAACGGCAAATATTATCTGGTGGCCCGCATCGAGGGCAGCGACCGCAAGAGCTTTTTCGGCGTGGCCGAGAGCGACAGCCCGACCGAGGGCTTCCGCTTCTGGGATAAGCCCATCCAACTGCCGGACGTCTGCCCCGAGGAGACCAACGTCTACGATATGCGCCTGACCCAGCACGAGGACGGCTACATTTACGGCGTGTTCTGCTCTGAGAGCAAGGACCGCACGAATCCCGACCTCTCCGCTGCGGTGGCGGCTGCGGGCATCGTGCGCACCCGGGACCTCAAAACGTGGGAGCGCCTGCCCAATCTGGTCACGAAGCGCAGCCCCCAGCAGCGCAATGTGGACCTTCTGCCCGCCTTCGTGAACGGCAAATACGCCTTCTTCACCCGGCCGATGGATGACTTCATCGACACCGGCTCGGGCGGCGGCATCGGGTTCGGCCTGTGCGATGATATCACCCACGCTGTCATCGATGAGGAGATCATCACCAGCCCCCGCCGCTATCACACCATCACCGAGGCTAAGAACGGCGAGGGCGCGACCCCCATCTGGACCGAACAGGGCTGGCTGCACATCGCCCACGGCGTGCGCAACACCGCCGCCGGCCTGCGGTATGTCATCTATGTGTTCGTCACCGCTCTGGACGACCCCGCCCGGGTCATCGCGGAGCCGTCCGGCTTCCTGATCGCGCCCCGCGGCTGGGAGCGGGTGGGCGACGTGTCCAATGTCGTTTTCACCAACGGAGCTATTGCGGATGAGGACGGGAGCGTGTATATTTATTATGCAGCCAGCGACACCCGCCTGCACGTCGCCAGCACCAGCATCGACCGGCTGCTGGACTTCGCCTTCAACACTCCCGCCGACCCGCTGCGCAGCGTGGACTGCGTAGCCCAGCGCTGTGCGCTCATCGACAAAAACGCCGCCTATCTGGCATCTCTCCAGAAATGATCTCTCCCAAAGGAGTCCACCATGAAAAAGACCAACATCGATAGCCCCTTCTACCGCACCATGGGCAAGATCGGCGACCTCGCGTTCCTGAATCTGCTCTGGCTGGTGTGCAGCCTTCCTGTCGTGACACTGGGCGCCTCTACGCTGGGGCTGTTCTCGGTGCTGCACAAGCTCGCCGCGGGGGAGGACTATCAGGTGCGTGCGGACTTTTTCCGGGCGTTCCGGCGGGACTTCCGGCAGGGGACCCTGCTCTGGCTGGTGCTGGCGCTGCTGGGCTTCGCGGCCCTGACCGGTCTGCGCACGGCCTCCGCTCAGGAATCCGTGGCCAACGGCGTGTTGGCCGCCGCGTCCTTCGTGCTGGCTCTGGCCGTGGGCAGTATTGGCAGCTGGGCCTTCGCGCTGCTGGCGCGCTTCGCCTATCCCCGCGCTCTGGCCGCGTTGCTGGACGGTGCGCGCATGACGCTGGCCAATCTGGTGCCGACGCTGGGCGTCCTGGCCTTTCTGGTGTGGATGCCGCTGCTGGCCCGGGCCGCGCCTGCGTGGTTCGTCTATCTGCTGCCCCTGCTGGTGCTGTTCGGCGCCTCAGGCAACGGGTTGGGCATGGCCGCGCTCATGCGCCCGGCTTTTGCCCGCCTCGAACAGGACGGCCGCAAGGAGGAAGAGCCCTCCGATGAACTCTGACAAAGGAGACTCCCGTTCATGATCATTTCTGCACACGACTGCTTTACCCTGCACACGGCTCACACCAGCTATCAGCTGGCCGTGGGGCCGGAAGGGATACTGCTCCATACCTATTACGGCCCCCGCCTGCCGGATGATGCCCCGGCGCTGCGGGATGCCCGCCCGCCCCATATGGACCCCGGATGCTGGCCCGACCTGCTGCCCCGGGAGTTTTCCGCCCCCGGCACGGCGGACTACCGCACACCGCCCTGCATCCCGGAATATGCCGACGGCTCCGAGGCCGCGGAGCTCCGCTTTGCCGGAGCCGCGGTATGCCCCGGAAAGCCTGCTCTGCCCGGCCTGCCCGCGTTCCGCGGCGGTGCGGGCGTGGAGACCCTGACTGTCACCCTGCGGGACAGCGGGGGGCTGGTGGTGGAGCTGCGATACTCCGTCTATGAGAAGGAGGACCTCATCACCCGCAGCGTCCTCTACCGCAACGAGTCCGACCGGCCGCTGACCCTGCAGAAAGCCGCCTCGCTCTGTCTGGACTTTGCCCCCCGGCCGCTGGAGCTGCTCACGCTCAACGGCACCTGGGCTGCAGAACGCACTCCCGAGCGCGCACCGCTGCGCTGCGGCGTCCAGAGCATCGGCAGCACCCGGGGCATCCCGGGCCACGGCCACAACCCCGCCGTGCTGCTCTGTTCCCCCGACGCCACCGAGACGGCAGGGGAGTGCTGGGGCTTCGCGCTGGTGTACAGCGGGAACTTCCTCATCGAGGCCGAGCGCGCCGACGCGGGCGAACGGCTGGTCATGGGCATCCACCCGTATCATTTCCATTGGACGCTGGCCCCCGGCGAGAGCTTTGCCGCGCCCGAGGCGGCTATGGTCTATTCGGACAAGGGCATCGGGGAGATGAGCCGCCGGTTCCATGCCGCTATCCGCACCCGGCTGCTGCCCCCGCGCTGGCAGGATATGGCCGCGCCGCGCCCGGTGCTCATCAACAGCTGGGAGGCGTTCTATTTCGATTATACCCAGTCCGACCTGCTGCGTCTGGCCGCCGCCGCGAAGAAAGCGGACATCGACCTTCTGGTGGTGGATGACGGATGGTTCCGGGGGCGAAACGGCACGGATTCCAGTCTGGGCGACTGGACGGCGGACCCCCGCAAGCTGCCGGAGGGGCTGCCGGGCCTGTGCCGCCGCCTGAACGAGATGGACCTGGAGATGGGCCTCTGGGTGGAGCCGGAGGCCGTCAACCCGGACAGCGAGCTTTACCGTGCGCATCCCGATTGGGCGCTGGCCGTGCCGGGCCGCACGCCGCAGCAGATCCGCCAGCAGTATACGCTGGATTTCAGCCGCCCCGAGGTCGTGGACGGCATCTGGACCCAGCTGGAAGCCATCCTGCGCAGCTGTCCCATCCGGTACCTCAAGTGGGATATGAACCGCCCGCTGTCCGATGTGTACAGCGCCGCGCTGCCCGCCGCACGGCAGGGCGAGGTCTATCACCGCTATGTGCTGGGCGTCTACGAGCTGCAGCGCCGCATCACGGAGACTTTCCCCGGTCTGCTGCTGGAGAACTGCGCGGGCGGCGGGGCGCGCTTTGACTGTGGCATGCTCTATTACAGCCCGCAGATCTGGTGCAGTGACAACACGGATGCCAGCGCCCGGCTGGTCATCCAGTACGGCACCAGCCTGTTCTATCCCGGCTGCACCATGGGCGCGCACTTTTCCACCGTTCCGAACCACTGCACCGGCCATGTTTCCACCCCGGAGGCCCGCATGGCCGCGGCGCTGTGCGGCACCTTTGGCTTTGAGCTGGACCTGACGGGATACACCGAGGAAGAGCTGGCAGCGCTGCGCCCCTATGTGGCGTGGTACCGCGCCCACGGCGCGCTGCTGCGGGGCGGCGAGCTGTACCGTCTGGTCCCGCCTGACCCCGCCGGACGGGGCGCGGCCTGGATGATCGCCGCGGCCGACGGCAGCGAAGCGGCCGTCTTTGCGGTGGGCACGGCGTTGAGCGGCTCTCACGGGACTGCCAGCGCCAACTTTGCCCCGCGGCTGCCGCTGCCCGCGCTGGACCCCGCTGCCACCTACGAAGATGAAGAGGGAACACGCTATACCGGCGCGCAGCTCTGTGCCCAGGGCCTGGCGCTGCCCGGTCCTCACGGCCAGATGCCCGCGAAGCTCTGGTATCTGAAAAAGGTTTGACGAAAAAGGAGAGTATCTTATGCTGGAAGAAAAGATCGCATCCGCCTATTCCCGCTGGCTCGCCCAGCCGGGGCTGCCCGCCGACCTTGCGCAGGAGCTGGCGGATATTCAGGGCGACGAAGACGCCGTCACCGACCGCTTTTACCGGGAGCTGGAGTTCGGCACCGGCGGCCTGCGGGGCGT
>JBJERT010000011.1:0-2360 GCA_051882435.1 Faecalibacterium sp. | reverse complement strand
TCCCAGTGAAAAGTTCTTTGCCCCGCTTTCTTTCAAGAAAGCGGGAAAACCCCCGTTTCAAAGATGCAGCCGCTTTTCCAGTTCGCTGCGCAGGGTCCGGCCCTTGAACAGGACCAGCCCCAAAAAGGTCAGCGCGCTGATGATCAGGCAGATGACCCACGGCAGGCTGCGGATACGGTCGCCGCTGCCAAACTGGAAAGGCAGGAGAAGATACGGGAACAGCCCCACGATCATGTTCAGCAGCAGATAGACCAGCGCGTTTTCCGTAAAGCGGGTGTGAACGAAGGAAAAGACGAAGTTCAGCACCAGCGCGGCACTGCACAGCACCGGTACGATCAGGTCGAGGCTGAACCCGGTCCAGCCGAAGAACCAATCCGTAAAGACCGCCAGCGCCGATGCCGCCATCAGGAGCTGGAACAGCAGCTTGGGGCCGTTGGCATGGCGGCGCATTTGCAGGTACAGCACCGCCAGAAGGATCAGCGCCCACCCCAGCACCAGCCCACTCCAATGGCGGTGCGGCTCCTGCATCAGCAGAAAATCCACGGCGGCACAGACGACCGTGCTGCCCAGCAGCAGGAACGCAGCCACCTTGAACACCATCGTCAGCCGTTTGAGCGGCGGCGACGTGCTGGGCCACAGGGGTGCGGAAGGCTCCCCTACCAGCGGGTTGCGGCACAGCGGGCAGTACTCCGGCGTTCCCCCCACCTGGATACGGCAATGCGGACAGCGTTTCATTCCTCCACCTCGTTGGCGTACAGGGTCACCTCGATGCCGTCCTCCGCCAGAGAACGATAGAACCTGCGCAGCACGTTGGTGCTGCGGTAGGCCGAGGCGGTGCCCAGGACCAGGTCGTCCCCATAGGAGCAGACCGCCGTAAAGAGGGACCGGGTCGTGTTGTATGCGGAGAATCCTTTGATATAGGGCCGCAGCGCGTCGGGCATCTGGATGCGGCCCAGATTGGACAGCACCATCGTGACCGTGGCGCTGGCCCGTTCATTGAAAAAGCTGACTGCGGGATTCTTGAGGAACAGCGGCACCGGGCGGATGCCGGGGATATGCTCCAGCTTCTCGAAGCCGTCCATCCGCGCCCGCACCGCATCGGGGGCGGTCAGCTCCCGCAGGCGCGCATCGAACACCGGGGCCAGCTCGGCCAGTGTCTCGCCGCTCTCCAGTACAAGGCTCACCGTGACCGAATTGAAAAAATTCCGCGCCGTAGCCGAAGGATAATAGTTGCGAAGATTGACCGGCATGCTGATGCCGATGGGCATTCCCCGGTCCAGCGTTGCCATTTCGGCATAGACGGCCAGCATCAGCGAAGCGCCCAGATAGCTGGTCATAGTCACGCCCAGCGCGCGGCTGCGCTCCAGCACCTGCCGGGCCGAGAGATGCGCCTCGAAATACTGGGTCTGGTCATAGGGCAGCCGACGGCTGCGGATGTGATAAACGCGGCGGCTCTTTTCGGGCGCGGCTGCGCTGCGGCCATAGAATTTGCGGTAATCGTCCTCCTGCCGGTCGTCGACGGACGCACCGTCCACGCTGGGCAGGTCCTGCAGCGCGTCGGGATACCGCAGCGTGAGGTAATGCTGCACGATGGCTTTCAGAAACAGCAGCCCGCCGTTGCCATCGGTCAGCGCATGGAACATTTCCAGATTGATGCGGGAGCCGTAATAAGTGACCCAATACAGAAGCTGATTGCTGCGCTCCGGGGTGTAGAGAGGCATACAAGGCGGCAGATCCTCCTGCTTGCAGTGGGGCTGATGGTCGCTCGGCTCAAAATAATGCCAGAACAGCCCGCGGTGCAGGGTGGTCTGGAACTGGGGGAACTCCCGGGCCGCCTGTCGGAGCGCTTCGTTCAGCACCTCCGGCTCGATCGGTTCTTTCAGCGTACAGGAAATGCGGAACACGCGCGGGTCCCGCCGCGTGGCCGTGGCAAGGAATACTTTTGCCACGTTGTCCACCTTATACCATGCGTCAGCGATGGGTCTCACCTCTCTTTAGAGCAGTTTCTGCACGAAGTTGCTCACCGCCTCCAGAGCGGCGGCCGCACGACGGACAGGCATTTGCTGGAACACATGCCAGCATTCCTCATAGACCTCAAGGACTGCATAGCCGCCCTGTCGACGCAGAGATTTGGCCAGCTCCTCGCTGTCCGAGCGCAGGATCTCGTGGGTGCCCACCTGGATCAGCATGGGCGGCAGACCCGTCAGATCCGCGAACAGCGGGCTGAAGGCCGGGTCCGCAAAATTCGCGTCCGCGCCGGCATATGCTGCCCGCACCGAGCGGATATAATCCTGCGTCAGCATGGGGTCCAGCTCCCGGCACTCGGTATAGCTTGCCCCGCGCATCGTCATATCCGTCCA
>JBJERT010000010.1:0-2387 GCA_051882435.1 Faecalibacterium sp. | reverse complement strand
GCGATGAGATCATGCTGATGATGCTCTACAACCCCGGCACACGGCTGGGGCTGGCACAGGAACTGCGGCTGATGCAGTGCTATCTGATGCCGGACGAAACCGCCCTGCGGGAGCTGTCGGACGGCGTGATCTGTAAGCTGGAACGTATGACCGATGCGGAATTTGCCAGAATCGAATTTCCCATTAACTGAACTTGCCGCCTGCGGGCGGCGTATATCCGTTCTTTTTTCTCCCATCGGAATATGCTATACTATGATTGACGCACGATTTGATTATGGGGAGAATGCCATGTTGGATTTGAAAAGCCGGGCGAAACAGCTCAAGCAGGATGTCCCAACTCTTTTTCTCTGTCTGAAAGACCCCAAAACACCCCCTGCTGCAAAGCTGATGGCCGGGTTGACGGTCGGCTATGCCCTGTCGCCGCTTGATCTCATCCCGGATTTTATTCCGGTGCTGGGCTATCTGGACGATGTGATCCTTCTTCCGGCAATGATCGCCCTGACCATCCGACTGATTCCCAAAGAGATATGGGAGAAAAATGCCCTCCTGTCCGCCGGAATGTGGGCAGACGGAAAACCAAAGAAATGGTACTATGCGATTCCTGTCGCACTGATCTGGGGTCTGCTCATCTGGATTGTGTTAAAGCACATTTTGTTCTGACCAAAGAGAAGGAGAACGCTTTATGGATTATCTGCTGATGAACAAAGATACCGTTTGGCTGGAGTTTTCCTGTGAACGGGATGAATATGACGAGGTCATCGCAGAAGAACACGCCTGGCATACAAAGCTGCGTCCTTTTGGATACTACAACCTGACTGATTTTCTGGAGCGCCGCAAGGCACCCAAGCACCGTGCCCACATTGCCGCTCTTTTGAAAGAGTATGGCTGCGAACAACTGGACGGATATCTGGATGTTACCCACGCCCTGTCGCTGAACGATACCTTCTGGGTCAAACCGGTCGGCTCTTCGCTGCTCTGGGATGATGTTTCCCTGTACCGCAATCCCTTCAATGAAGTGATCTCCGAAGCTGCCTTTGACGGGATGCTGAGCAGCTCTGCCTTTTCTTCTACCTCTCCAGAATTCAGCACCGATGGACAGTATGCAAAATGCTGGGTGAGGCAGGATGGGGTGATCTGGCTGTACAAAACAGGCGGCCTGTTTGGGCTGGAACCACTTTCCGAATATCTGGCCGGGCAGCTTGCGGTACGACTGTGCCCGGATTCCGCCCGGTATGACATGGATTTTTACCGCGGCCAGCTGATCTCTAAATGTCAGCTCTTTACAGATGAAACCCATGGTCTTGCAAAGGCGGCAGCACTTGTCCTGCGGGAACGTACGATCTCCAATCTTCTGCGCTATTTTGAGAGCATCGGCAGTGGAGACAGTTTCCGCCGAATGTGTATTCTGGATGCACTGATCCTGAACATTGATCGCCATATCGGAAACTTTGGGGTTCTCTACGACAACGATACCATGCAGGTCCAAAGGATGGCCCCGGTGTTTGATAATAACCGCAGCCTGCTGTTTGATCTGGACAACGATCATCTGAAAAACATTGAGGCTTGCGTGCGGCATTGCACACCCAGGCTTGGTTCCGATTTTATTGCAACTGCGCGCGGACTTCTAACCGAGGAGATTCGCCATGATCTGCTGGATCTGCGCGATTTTGCGTTCGCGCAGCATCCGCATATTTCTGCCGAACAGGAACGGCTGGATTCCCTGTCACGCATCGTCCAGTATCAGCTCAAACAAATTCTGCAATGATAGGTTCAAATTCTCTTTCCTGCGGGCAGTCTGAAACGACTGCCCGTTTTTCTTTTACCCTGAAACCGAAAGGAGGCACGCCATGTCCACAAAAACCGAAGAATACCTCCTCCTTGCCGAGCGGACGGCCCGGGGCCTAACCAGCCACTGGGAGAACTGGGCGGCATTTCTGACCGCCGCGGCCCGACTGTACAAGTATACCTTTCCCGACCAGCTCATGATCTACGCCCAGCGCCCGGATGCCACCGCCTGCGCGGATTACGAGGTCTGGAACAACCGCATGAACCGCTATGTCCGGCGCGGCGCAAAGGGCATCGCCCTGCTGGACGAATCCGGCGGCTGGCCGCGTCTGCGCTATGTGTTCGACGTGTCGGACACAGGGGTGCGCCGGAACTCCCGCGACCCGGAGCTGTGGCAGATGAACGATGCCCTGCGTCAGCCGGTGTCGGAGATGCTGGCCGCAGAGTACGGTATTTCCAACCCGAACTTTGCCCAGCAGCTTGCGGATATCGCGGGCCGGATGGCTGACCGCTGCTGGGACAACAACAGCCGGGATCTGTTCGACACCGTTGACGGTTCGATTCTGGCAGGGTATGATGAGATCGGCCTGGAGCTGCAATTC
>JBJERT010000009.1:0-2392 GCA_051882435.1 Faecalibacterium sp. | reverse complement strand
GGCTTTCGGGGCGCAGCCCCCGCGCGCGGGAGCGCGCAAACCCGTGCCGCCGCCTTCCGTCTGCCCCAAAACCTTCCCGCCCATCGCGGATGCGATGGGCGCAGTAAAAAGTTTTTAGGTTCCTTTTTTCAAAAAGGAACAAAACCCCCGTCTACTCCGCGCACTTCTCTGTGGAAAAATCGGCTGATTTTCCACACTTTCCACCGGGTTTTCAACAGTCCGCGGGGAAAAGTCCGGGAAAAAGCGCAGAATCGACCGATTCTTTCCCCAAAACGATGTGAAAAACGCGGGGAAAGTGTGGAAAAACCAATTTTCCGGTAATATCCTGTGGAAAACTGTCCTCTGCCGCATCCGCGGGCGGAGGGCAGTTTTCCACACAGAGCCGGACAAAGGAGGCCTTTTCAATGACCAAAAAGCAAAAGCGCGTCCTGTACCGCATCCTTGCGGCGGTGGCGCTTGTAGTGGTGCTGAAGCTGCTGCCCGGCTCCCTGCCGGTGCCGGGACTGCTGCTCTATCTGGTCCCGTACCTTGTGGTGGGCTGGGATGTGCTGCGCAAGGCCGTGCTCGGCGTGCGCAACCGTCAGCCCTTCGACGAGTGCTTTCTGATGGCTGTGGCGACCGTGGGCGCGTTCGCTCTGGGCGACTATGCCGAGGGCTGCGCCGTCATGATCTTCTACCAGATCGGCGAGCTGTTCCAGAGCGTGGCCGTGGGCAAGAGCCGCCGCAGCATCGCGGCCCTCATGGACATCCGCCCCGACTACGCCAATCTGGAAGGCGCGGACGGCCAGCTGGAACAGGTGGACCCCGATGAGGTCGCTGTGGGCACGGTCATCGTCGTGCAGCCCGGCGAGCGGGTGCCCATCGACGGCGTGGTGGTGGAGGGCACCTCCTCGCTGAACACCGCCGCCCTCACCGGCGAGAGCCTGCCCCGCGACGTCAAGGCCGGGGACGAGGTGGTGAGCGGCTGTGTCAACATGAGCGGCCTGCTCCACGTCCGCACCACCAAAGAGTTCGGCGAGTCCACCGTCTCCAAGATCCTCGACCTTGTGGAAAACTCCAGCATGAAAAAATCCCGCAGCGAAAACTTTATCACCCGGTTCGCGCGGGTATATACCCCGGCGGTGTGCTATGGCGCGCTGGCGCTGGCGCTGGTCCCGCCGCTGGTCCTGCTGCTTCTGGGCCAGCCCCCGCGGCTGGGTGACTGGGTCTACCGCGCCCTGACCTTCCTGGTCATCTCCTGTCCGTGCGCGCTGGTCATCTCCATCCCGCTGAGCTTTTTCGGCGGCATCGGCGGCGCCAGTGCCTGCGGCATCCTCGTGAAAGGCTCTACTTATCTGGAAGAACTGGCCCGCACGGGCATCGTGGTCTTTGACAAGACCGGCACCCTGACGCAGGGCACCTTCTCGGTCACGGCGGTGCGCCCCGCCGAAGGCGTGGAGCCGGACGCGCTGCTGGAGCTGGCCGCTCTGGCAGAAAGCTGGTCCAAGCACCCCATCTCTCAGAGCATCCGGGCCGCCTGCGGCCGGGAGCTGGACCCCGCCCGCGTCACGGACGTGGAAGAGCTGGGCGGTTATGGTGTGACCGCCCGTGTGGATGGCCGGTCTGTGGCCGCGGGCAACGCCCGCCTGATGGCCAAGCTGGGCCTGAGCGCAGATGCCCCCGCCGAGGTGGGCACCGTGGTGCATGTGGCGGCAGATGGCCGCTATTGCGGCTGCCTCGTCATTTCGGATACCATCAAGCCCCACAGCCGGCAGGCCCTTGCGGACCTCAAGCGGGCCGGTGTGCGCAAGACAGTCATGCTGACCGGCGACGCCGAGCCGGTGGCCAAGGCCGTGGCCGCGGAGCTGGGGCTGGATGAATACCATGCGGGCCTTCTGCCCGGCGACAAGGTGGAGCGCATCGAGGCTCTGCTGGCCGCCAAGCAGCCCCGGGAGAACCTGGCCTTTGTGGGCGACGGCATCAACGACGCGCCGGTGCTCTCCCGCGCGGACCTGGGCATCGCCATGGGCGCGCTGGGGTCGGACGCGGCCATCGAAGCCGCGGACGTAGTGCTGATGGATGACGACCCGGCCAAGATCGCGCTGGCCATGCGCATCGCACGGCGCACACTGCGCATCGTGCATCAGAACATCGTGCTGGCCCTTGGCATCAAGGCGGTCTGCCTGCTTCTGGGCGCGCTGGGCCTTGCCGGGATGTGGCTGGCCATCTTCGCAGACGTGGGCGTGATGATCCTGGCCGTGCTCAACGCCGCCCGCGCTCTGTATACCCGGGACCTTGTGCGGAAGTGAGGACGGGGGTTTTTGTTCCTTTTTGAAAAAAGGAACCGAAAAACTTTTCAATACGCCCATCGCATCCGCGATGGGCGGGAAGGTTTGTTGGCTGGGCGGCAGGT
>JBJERT010000008.1:0-2413 GCA_051882435.1 Faecalibacterium sp. | reverse complement strand
TGAAAAGTTTTTCGGTTCCTTTTTTCAAAAAGGAACAAAAACCCCCGTAATTCCGTTCAGAACAGCCCCTCCGGCAGACAGATGTCCTGTTTGGGCACCTTGTCCCAGGAAAAGCCGGGCAGGAGGCTTTCGGGGGTGCGGGGCGCAGGCTCGGGCTGGAGGCCGTAGGCGAAGGCCAGCTTTCCGATGATCTCCTGTGGCGTATAGCGGGCACGGAGGTTCTCCAGGCTCTGGTCACCGTCGCGCTTGGAGAGCCGCCGCCCGTCCGGGGCCAGCAGCAGCGGACAGTGGGCGAACTGCGGCGCGGTCAGGCCCAGCAGCCGGTACAGATAGAGCTGCCGCGCTGTGGACGACAGCAGGTCCGCCCCGCGCACCACCTCTGTCACGCCCATGCGCGCGTCATCCACCACCACCGCCAGCTGATACGCAAACACGCCGTCCGCGCGGCGCAGATAGAAATCCCCGCAGCTCCGCAGCAGATTCTCGCCGTGCGCGCCCATGCAGCCGTCCTCGAACCAGAACGTCTCGTCCGGCACCCGGACGCGGAACGCCGGGGCCTTGCGCGCCCTCCGTTCCGCCACCTGCTGCGGCGTAAGCTCCCGGCAGGTGCCCGGATAGATCACGTTGCCGTCCGAGGCATGGGGCGCGCTGGCCGCGTGAAGCTGGGCGCGGGAGCAGAAGCACGGATATACCAGACCCATGCTTTCCAGCTTCTTATAACTTCTTGTATAAATTTCAGCGCATTCGCTCTGATAATAAGGCCCGTGCGGCCCGCCGCGGGACCCGCCCTCGTCCCAGCTGAGGCCCAGCCAATCCAGATCCTGCTCCAACAAATCGGCGTAGCGGCGGGGGCAGCGCTCCGCGTCCAGATCCTCGATGCGCAGCACGATGCGCCCGCCCTGACTTCTGGCGCTCAGCCACGCCAGCAGGCTGCACGCCAGATTGCCCAGATGCAGCCGCCCGCTGGGGCTGGGCGCGAACCGCCCCACGACCCCGCTGCTCACAGGCCCAGCTTCCACTCCCCATCCCTCGGCTGAGAGATGGGAGTGTTGTAAAACTCCGCGCAGGCCCGGGCCATATATTCCGCGTCGGCGCAGCTTGCCGTTTCCATGGCCGAGTGCATGGCGAGCTGGCCCAGACCCACGTCTGCCATGGGCATGGCGATCTGGTGGCCCAGCAGGTTGCCCAGTGTGCTGCCGCCGGGGACGTCGGCGCGGTTGGTCATCACCTGCACCGGCACGCCCGCCTTGCGGCAGATGGCCGCGAAGGCGGCCCCCGTGAAGCCGCTGGTGGTGTAGGTCTGGCGGGCATTGTATTTCAGCACCACGCCGCCGCCCATGCGCACGGGGTTCTGGGGGTCGCTCTTTTCGGGGTGGTTGGGGTGGGTGGCGTGGCCGTTGTCCGCGCTGAGCAGCAGGCTGTTGGTGCGGGCGCGGATGCTCTGCTCCCGGCTGACGCCCAGAGCCTCCTCCACGCGGGCCAGCACGTCCGCCAGCAGCGTGCCCTGCGCGCCCTGACGGCTGGAGGAACCGACCTCCTCGTTATCGAACATGCACCACAGGTCGCCGCGGCCTTCTTCCTCGCCGCGGGCCTGCAAAAAGCCCCACAGCGTGGTGTAGGCGCATTCCAGGTCGTCGATGCGGCTGGACATGAAGTATTCGCCCGAAAGCCCCACGCGCCGGGCCTTTTCGTCCAGCGCCAGCACCAGGTCGGCGTCCAGGATATCCTCGGGCGGGACGCCCGCCGCCTCGGCCAGCGCGGCGCGCAGACTGCCCCCCGCCGCGCCGAAGATGGGCTGAAGGTCCACCTGCGGGTTCAGCGCGCGGCCTTTGTTGACTTCGCGGTCAAAGTGGATGCACAGGTTGGGGATGCAGCCCACCGGCTGCGCGGTCGCGGCCAGACGGCTCTCGATGCCGCTGTCGGTGCGCACCAGCAGACGGCCCGCCGCGCGCAGAGGCCGGTCCATCCAGGTGGACATGATCATGCCGCCGTAGCCCTCGGTCTCGGCCCGGGCGAACACGGGGTCCGGGGTGTCCAGCTTCTTGATGCGCCATGTGGGCGAGTCGCCGTGGCTGGCCGTGGCATGCCAGCCAGTCAGCGCGCCCCGCGGCATCCGCCACGCGACCACGGCGGAGCCGTTGCGGGTGGTGTAATATTTGCCGCCGGGGGTCAGCTCCCACGCGGCGCTCTCGGGCCGTGCCTCGAAGCCGTTTTGTTCCAGCAGCTCCACGGCCGCCGCCGCGGAATGGAACGCGCTCACGCCTGCGTCCAGAAAGGAAAGCAGGCCGTCAACAGAAAATTCGGTGTGGTTCATATGGTTCTATCTCCTTTGCGCTCACGCGCGTTTTTCGCACTGCTCTTATTATAGCGGGGAGAGAGCGAAAGGTCAAACGGGGGATTTTTGTTCCTTTTT
>JBJERT010000007.1:0-2415 GCA_051882435.1 Faecalibacterium sp. | reverse complement strand
TCTCCATCCACAATTATTTCTTCGCCAAAGCCCTCGACCAGGTAAGGCCGGGCGGTATCGTGGCCTTCGTCACCAGCCGCTACACGCTGGACAGCAAGGACAGCACGGCCCGCAGGCACATTGCCGAACGCGCCGACCTGCTGGGCGCGATTCGGCTGCCCAACAACGCGTTCCGCGCCAACGCGGGGACGGACGTGGTTTCGGATATCCTCTTCCTGCAAAAGCGCGACCGTCCCATCGACCGCGAACCGGCATGGGTGCAGCTGGGCAAGACCGAAAATGGAATCTCGGTCAACCAGTATTTTGTGGATCACCCGGAGATGATCCTGGGCGAGCTGTCCACCGAAAGCACCCAGTACGGCAGAGAGGAAAGCACCGTTCTGCCCATCGAAGGCGCGGTGCTGTCCGAGCAGCTTGCAGAGGCGATCCAGCACCTTGAGGGACAGTATCAGGAAATCGAGGTCAGTGTCCCGGATATTGCGGATGCGGAAACCTCCCGCGCTGTCCTGCCCGCTGACCCGGACGTGAAGAATTTTTCTTATACGCTGGTAGACGGCGAAGTGTACTACCGGGAAAATTCCGTCATGACCCCGGTGGAGCTTTCGGACAATGCCAAAGGCCGCGTGACCGGTATGATCGGGCTGCGGCAGATCGTCCGCAGCCTCATGGACGCACAGCTCAACGATGCCCCGGACGAGGAAATCAGGGCAACCCAGCAGGCATTGAACGATGCCTATGACCGCTTTACCGCACAGTATGGCCTGCTCAACGACCGGAAGAACGGCCGGTTATTTGAGGATGATTCCTCCTATTATCTGCTCTGCTCGCTGGAGAATCTGGACGAAAACGGCGCTTTGAAATCCAAAGCCGCCATGTTCACCCGGCGCACCATCCGCCCGGAAAAAACCATCGACCATGTGGAGACCCCCAGCGAAGCGCTGGCGGTCTCCATCGGGGAGCGCGGCAAGGTGGACCTGCCCTATATGGCCCAGCTTCTGGGCACACCGGGCGAATACGACCGCATCACCTCGGAGCTGTCCGGCGTCATCTTCAAGGATCCCGCCGCCGACCCCACCGACCCGGAAGCAGGCTGGCAGACGGCGGATGAATATCTTTCCGGCAACGTGCGGCACAAGCTGCGCATCGCCCGGCTTGCGGCTGAAACCGACCCGGCATTTTCGGTCAATGTGGAAGCTCTGACCAAAGCGCAGCCCCGGGAGCTGGAAGCCTCTGAAATTGATGTGCGGCTGGGCGCGACCTGGATCGACCCGGACGTTATCAAGAAATTCATGGAGGAGACTTTTCACATCCCGTATTATATGCGGCGCTCCATCAATGTGAAGTTTTCTCAGCTCACCGCAGAATGGCGCATTGAGGGAAAAACAGCCATGGGAAAAGGTGACATTGCTTCCTGCGAGACCTACGACACCGAACGCGCCAACGCCTACAAAATTCTGGAGGAAACTCTTAACCTGAAAGACATCCGCATTTACGACACCGTAGAGGGCGACGACGGTAAGCCCCGGCGTATTCTGAACAAGCGCGACACCATGCTGGCGCAGCAGAAGCAGCAGGCCATCAAGGATGCTTTTGCCAACTGGATCTGGAAGGACCCGCAGCGGCGCGCGGCGCTGGTCAGGCAGTACAACGAGCTGTTCAACTCCACCCGTCCGCGGGAGTACGATGGAAGCCACATCCATTTTGTGGGAATGAACCCGGAGATCAGCCTGCGGGAGCACCAGCGCAACGCCATTGCTCATGTACTTTATGGCGGTAATACGTTACTTGCGCACGAGGTGGGGTCAGGCAAGACGTTCGAAATGGCTGCCTCCGCCATGGAGTCCAAACGGTTGGGATTGTGCCAGAAATCCCTCTTTGTGGTGCCCAACCACCTGACCCTCCAGTGGGCGCAGGAGTTTCTGCACCTCTATCCCAATGCCCGGCTGCTGGTGGCCAGCAAAAAAGACTTTGAAACCGCCAACCGCAAGAAGTTCTGCGCCCGCATTGCGACCGGCGACTACGATGCCGTTATCATCGGGCACAGCCAGTTTGAGCGAATCCCTTTGTCGTTTGAGCGGCAGGAGCGCCTGATTCAGGAGCAGATCGAGGAGATCCAGAACGCGATTATGGAGCTGAAATACCAGAACGGCGAGCGGTTCACCATCAAGCAGATGGAAAAGAGCCGCAAAAATCTGGAGCAGAAATTGGACAAACTTCGCGCCGCGGAACGCAAGGATGATGTCGTTACTTTTGAAGAATTGGGCGTAGACAGGTTGTTTGTTGACGAGAGCCATTCGTTCAAAAATTTGTTCCTTTATACAAAGATGCGCAATGTTGCCGGTCTTTCGACCAGCGAAGCCCAGAAATCCAGCGATATGTTCGGCAAGTGCCGCTATCTGGACGAGATCACCGGCG
>JBJERT010000006.1:0-2417 GCA_051882435.1 Faecalibacterium sp. | reverse complement strand
CTTTTTCATTTACAGTTCTGCCGCGGCGCGGCAGAGGGTCCTTGCTTTCAGTATACTCCTTTCCCGCACAGATGCCAAGCCCAAACCGCAGAGGTGCGAGGGGGACGGGTTTTTCCCGCTTTTTGAAAAAAGCGGGGCAAAAACTTTTTACTGGCAAGCCGCATCCGCGGCTTGCAAAAAGGCTTATGGGCAGACGGAAGTCGGGCGGCCTGGGTTTGCGCGCTCCCGCACGCGGGGGCTGCGCCCCGAAGCATTCACGTCCGGCGCAGGGGCCGAATAAAGTGTGGGGAGACCCCGATTCTGATTTGTAAAGGAGCATCACAGCTATGGCAACCGGAATTTTACGC
The DNA here is from genome assembly GCA_051882435.1 of Faecalibacterium sp. GTDB lineage: Bacteria > Bacillota > Clostridia > Oscillospirales > Ruminococcaceae > Faecalibacterium. The sequence continues at coordinate 2,070 of JBJERT010000006.1, read as the reverse complement.
ATCCAGACCTTTGCAGCACGTCAGTCCGCCCCCGAGCCGGACGTGAACATCACGGTAGAGGGCGACGGCTTCACGGCTTCTCGTCTGACCGACACGGAGGGCATGACGACCGACATCACCATCCAGACCCCCGAATGCCACTGGTCGCTGGAAGAGGACAACAGCACGGTCCTCCCCTACGCGGTGTGCAGTCTTACGGCCCAAAAGCCGGGGTTCCGCTCGGTGCGCATCGAGGGCGTACAGATCTTTCCCGGGCAGGTCACGCTGGCCCAGCCCGAGATGATCCCTGAGACCAGCGGTGCCCGCACCATCGAGGACGACACCATCCAGATCCCCACCCATGCGCTGTTCACGGGCGACGGCGGCAGCGGCCCCGCCCCGCTGGACCAATGCACCGACCCGGAGGTCCTGGGAGATGTGGTCATTCCCAAAAACATCACGGTCCATCTGGGCAAACCCGCGGCCTCTGCCCAGAACGTGACGGTCTCCTTCCGCAACTACATTGCGAACGTCGCCTCCAGTGAGGTCTATCCCACCTGCGCGGGACAGCGCAGGCTCACACCTTCCACACCAGAACGAGGCGGCGGGGAGAGGATACCGTTTCGGGCGGGAACACTTCCAGCCGTTCGACAAAGGCATCCACCAGAGAGCCGGTCAGGCGCTGCGGGGCGGATGGAGCGGGGGGCTGCGGGGCAGGCTGCTCCAGACGGGCAAGGCGCTGCTCATAGTCCGCGAGCTGCCCACGGTAGGCTTCCTGAAGACGGCGGAACTCTTTTTCCTCCAGCAGGCCGCTGCATTTATCGAGATACAGCGCTTCCAGCGCTTTCCGGCGGCGGTCGGCCTCACGCCGGAGAGCAGAACGCCGTATCTGGAGATTGGTCTGTTCGGACAGAGAAGGGGTGGGCAGAGCCTTCTGCGGGTCGAGGTACCGGCAGAAAAGGGCTTGCAGGCGCTCCCAGACGAGTTGTTCGGCGGCATCGGCGCGCAGATACGGCTGTCCCGGGCAGCGGTCCGGGGCGCGCTGCGCCATACGGCAGCGATAGTATCGCCGTGCGCCGCTGCCGGTCTGTTCCATCCTGCTGCCGCACAGACCGCAGACTACTTTTCGCGCCAGCGGATGGCGCGTTCCGCTCCTTCCGCTCCGGGCGCGCCGCGCGAGCTGTGCCTGTACCGCCTCAAACGTCTCCCGGGGGACGATGGCCTCCTGCGTTTCCGGCACCACGATCCACTGTTCCTGCGGCAGCCAGACCATCCGCGCGGATTTATAGCTGACCCGGCGGTGCCGCCCCTGCACCAGATCCCCCGCATAGGTGCGGCACCGCAGCATCTGGCTGACCGTCGCACGGCTCCACAGCTCCGCTCCGGGCGCGCCGCCCATCCGTTCCCATCGATAGCGCGAAGGCGGCGGCACGCCCTCTGCATTGAGCCGCCGCGCGATGCGTCCCGCTCCCTCTCCCGCAAGGCAGAGCGCAAAGATATGCCGCACCACTGCGGCGGCCTCGGGGTCCACGACCAGCCGATGGCTGTCCCGCGGGTCCTTCTGATAGCCATAGAGGGCGAAGGCCGCGATATATTGCCCTCTCCGGCGTTTGGAGTCCAGCACCGCCCGCACACTGGCCGAGAGGTCCTCCAGATACCACTCATTGACCAGGCCGTTGATCTGGCGGCTCTTTTTTCCCGCAGGGTCGGCGGTGTCCACATGGTCCACCGTGGCGATGAACCGCACGCCCCACTCGGGAAATTTTCCGTGGAGGTAACGCTCCACCAGCTCCATATCGCGGGTAAAACGGGATTGGGTCTTTGCCAGCACGATCTCAAATTTCCCCATCCGCGCATCTTCCAGCAGGCGGTTGAAGGCCGGACGGGTCCGGTCCATGCCGGAATAGTCCTCGTCGCAATAGACCCCTGCCACGGTGTATCCATGCTCTGCGGCATACTGCATCAGAAGCGCCCTTTGGTTCTGGATGCTCTCCGATTCCCTTCCCTGCGCCGCGTCGGCATCCTCATCTTCCTTGCTCAGACGACAATAAAGCGCCGCCCTCTCGGTCATGGTCTCCTCTCCTTTCGTTC
>JBJERT010000005.1:0-2425 GCA_051882435.1 Faecalibacterium sp. | reverse complement strand
ACTCGCCCACCAGCAGGCCCACCAGAATGGCCACGAACAGGCCCTGCGCGCCCATGAAGTTCATGGGCAGCGCGCCGTCGGCGTTATAGGGCGGGTAAATGATGAAGAACACGCTGACGGCGCACAGAGCGGACAGCACCTTGTCGCCGCCCTTGGTCTCGGCCAGCTTATAGGCGGTCAGGAACACGATCAGGATGGACATGATATTGGTGGTGCCGTACAGGATAGGGGTCAGCACCTTCTGATAATCTGCCAGATTCGGGATCAGTGTGCCCAGATGGAGGATCTTGGCGATGAATCCGCTGGGGTCCAGCACCGCGTAGTTGACCAGCATGACCAGAGAGCCTGCCAGCGTCATGGGGAAAGCCAGCGTGAAGGCGTCACGCACTGCGGCGACGTGCCGCTGATTGTTGATCTTTGCAGCGACCGGGACCAGCGTGGCTTCCATGGCCGACTGCATTTTTTCCATCAATGTCATTCTTGTTTCTCCTCAACGATTCAAACCGGTTGCTTCTGCCGCAGTTCTTATTCCTTGCCCGCCAGCTTCAGGGCGAACTCCAGCACCTTTTTGCCGTTCATGGTGCCGTAGTCGGTCATGGGGATCACGTCCACGGGCACACCCTTCGGCTCGCAGACCTTCTTGGCGGCAGCCAGCTTATAGCGGATCTGGGGGCCCAGCAGCGCCACGTCGATGCCGTTGGTCTCGTCGTCCATCTTTGCCTCGCCCGCAGCGGCGATATCCGCCTCGATGCCCTTGGCCTTGGCGGCTTCCTTCATCTTGTTGACCAGCAGGCTGGTGGACATGCCCGCAGCACAAAACAGTCGAATGGTGATCATAAACAGTTTCTCCTTTCAAATATTACCGTGTGTGTCTGTTACTGGTCAAGACGCTTGTACAGCTCGACCATCTGCTCTGCCAGATCAATGACGACCATCGCGGTCATCAGGTGATCCTGTCCGTGGCACATCAGCAGCGACATCGGCACAGAGCCGCCGTTGATCTCCTTCTGCACCAGCTCGGTCTGGAAGTTGTGCGCCGCGTTGATGGTCTCGTGCGCCTGCTCCAGCCTCTGCCCGGCCTCCTCGAACCGCTTCTCCTTAGCCAGCTCGATGGCCTCCATCGCGATGCTGCGCGCCTCGCCGCTGTTGACGACCAGATTCATCACAATGGCATCGGTCAGATTTTCATCCATACGTTTTCTCCTTTCATGCCTTGAGTTCTCCGACTTCCGGCCGGATTTCTGGGCACAGTATAGTGGCTTTCTCCTGCCTTGTCAGCAATTTTGAGCACGAAAAAAACGGGTCAAATACGATTGAAAACCGTTTTTGACCCGTAACACGTCGTTATTTTATCCGTGCAAAACGTACAAACTTTTTCCTCTTTATTGTAAAAAATTACATTATATTTGGGATTCCGTTTTTTGTTTTGTGCTTTTTGTTTTTGCACGCCATCCTTTTTCTACGAAAAAAGGCCGCTCCCCCAACCGGGCGCGGCCCTCTGTTTTTATTCGACATCATCCGGTTCGGACTGATACAGCCGCCGCCCGATCATCTCCAGCAGACAGACTACCGGAGCCTGCGAGGTGAGCTGATAGCTCCCGTCCACACGCAGATCCGGCATATAATAATTCAGATTCAGCTCGCTGATCTGAGCCAGCGTACAGTTTGCGCTGTTGGTAATGGAAAGCAGCCTGCACTGGCGCTGTTTGAGATCCCGCGCAATGCGCAGGACCTCCTGCGTCTCTCCCGAAACGGACAGTGCCACTACGACCGTTCGTTTCCCGGAGGTGAGCAGTTGGCTGCCAATGGGAGTGAACGGATCGTCAATATAGGTAGAAAAGAATCCCACATTGCAAAAATACCGCGCGCCGTACTGGGCCAGCGTGGCACTGTTGCCCACGCCGGTAAACAAGATCTGCCCCGAACTGCGCAGCATCTCGACTGCACGGTCGATGCGCTCCTGATATTCCGGTCTGGAAAGGCGGTCGATGTAATCCTGAATGGCTGAGATGTCCAGGTCCCCTACGCCCTGCTTTTCGCTCAGCAGGTCCTGCTTGAGCCGGAGCTTGAACTCGGTATAGCCCTCGCAGCCGAACTTCTTGCACATATGCAGGATGGTGGTGGTGGACACATGGGTCTCCGCCGCCAGCTCCCGTATTTTCATATAGACGACCTTTTCCCGATTCTTACAGACATAGTTGTAGACCATCATCTCAAGGGTGTTCAGGCTTTGCAGCTCCTGTTCAGCAAACATGGTTCCGTCCTCCATTCCGCAAGGGGTGTTCTCCTGTTCTGTCGACATGTTTTCCATACAAACACAGTATAGGTTCAGTGTATCATAATCTGAGCAAATTTGCAAATGAACACTCCGCCAAGACCAGAGAACACAAAGGCGAAAAAAGCCGAATACATCGAGAAAGTACGC
>JBJERT010000004.1:0-2432 GCA_051882435.1 Faecalibacterium sp. | reverse complement strand
AAAACCCCCCGTCTTTTCCACAATCTCTTTCCCCTTTGTGGAAAACCTGTTCTGCTTCTTGTGACGCGCCGCACTGTGGGCGGGGTGTCCCACGATAAAAAATCAAACGTCCCGCACCACAGGCGGGGCAGAATGGACAAAGGTATGAACTTTCTTTACATCCTGGGCTGGCCTTTGGGCTACGTCATGCAGTGGGTCTACAACCTGATCCCGAGCTATGGGTGGGATATCATCCTCTTCACCCTGCTGATCCGACTGGTCAGCATCCCGCTGCAGCTCAACCAGCAGAAAAAAATGGCGCGGATGTCCGCTTTCCAGCCGATGGTCGCGGAGATCCAGAAGAAGTACAAGGACAAGCCCGAAAAGCAGCAGGAAGAGCTGATGCGGCTCCAGCAGGACTTTGGGTACAGCCCCACGGCGGGCTGCCTGCCCATGTTCATCAACTTCTTCATCATGTTCGGCGTCATCGACGTGGTGTACCACCCGCTGCAGCGCATCTTCCACATCGGCGCCGATGCGCTGGAGGCTGCCGGTGAGGCTCTGACCGCGCTGGGCATCCAGTTCACCGCCGTCACCCGCGACACCAACGTCATCGCCCAGGTCATCGCGGGCGAAAGCTCTGTCATCAGCAACTTTACCGCGGAGCAGGTGCAGACCATCGCCGAGTTCGGCCAGCACATGGACTTTTTCGGCATCGACCTGACCCGCGTGCCCGAGCTGAGCCTGGCCGCGGACAACCTGCCGCTGCTCATTTTCCCCATTCTGTCGGTCGTGACCATGTTCATCTCCACCCACATCAGCATGAAGGCCTCCGGCCAGCAGATGCAGGGCAGCATGAAAGTGACCATGTACATGATGCCCCTCATGTATGTGTTCTTCTGCTTTACCGTTCCCACCGCATTCTCTCTGTACTACGTTGTTTCCAACGTGCTCATGACCATCCAGAGCGAGGTCATGCGCCGCGTGTATGACCCGGAGAAGATCAAGAAACAGGTCGAGGAAGAGATCGCCGCCGTCCGCAAGGAACAGCGCCGCGGCGTCAAGAGCACCACCATCAAGGTCACGGACGAAAAGACCGGCCAGACGGTGGAAAAGAACATCTCCGCCAGCGAGATGAACAAGCGCCGTCTGGAGTATGCGCGCCAGATCGACGCCGAGCGCTACAAGGATGAGCGCACGGTTCCGCTGAGCCAGCTCAACAACAAGAAGGAGGAATGAGAACAATGATCCGTACTCAGGAAGCGACCGGCAAAACGGTCGATGAAGCGCGCGCGAAAGCCTGCGCTCTGCTGGGCGTGCAGGCCGAGGATCTGAACGTCAGCTATGAAGTTCTGGAAATGCCCCAGAAGACCGGATTTCTGGGTCTGAAGCTCACCCCGGCAAAGGTCCGCGTGAGCGTAGAGGAGCCGGACGCTCCTGCCGCCGCTCCCGCTCCTGCTGCCGCGCCTGCCCCCGCGCCGCAGGCGCAGGCTGTTTCTGCCGCGCCCGCCGAGCAGGTGCCGGAAGCTCCTTCCGCACCCGCTGCGCCGCCCGTCGCCGCTCCGGTTCCCGTGGAGGAGCAGCCCGCGGCTGAGCCTGCTGCCGCGGAGGATGAGGATACCGAAGTCCCCATCGAGATCGAAGAAAACGCCAAGGTCAAGGCTGCCGTGGAGTATCTGCGGGAGGTCATTAGCCTGATGGGTGTGCAGGATGTTACGTTCAGCGCGGTGCAGAAGGGGGAGGCCACCATCATCCGTCTGGACGGCGAAAAGCTGGGCGCGCTCATCGGCCGCCGCGGCGAGACCATGGAGAGCCTGTCCTATCTGGCCAGCCTCGTGGCGAACCGCCTCGAGGGCGATTACATCAAGCTGGGTCTGGACGTGGCAGGTTATCGCGGCAAGCGTGAGAGCGACCTGACCGCGCTGGCGCAGCGCATCGGCGCAAAGGTGCGCAAGACCGGCCGCAGCTTTGCCATGGAGCCGATGAATCCCTACGAGCGCCGCATCATCCATTCGGCCATCAGCAAGATGGAGGGTGTGCGCAGCGAGAGCAAGGGCGAGGGCCGGGACCGCCGTGTGGTGATCTATTCCACCGCGCCGGACGCTCAGACCGAAAATACTTATGGCGAGCGCCGCCCCCGCAGCGGACGCAGCAACAGCCGCCGCGCCTCCGGCAACAGCAGCCGCAACAGCAGCGGGTACCGTTCTTCCGGGCGCAGCAATGACCGTGGGGAGCGCTCTGACCGCGGCGGACGCAATGGCGGGTATCGCGGCGGACGATCCTCGGGCGGACGCGGGCCGCGCGGCTCCAGCGTGCCCGAGCGGACCTATGTTGCCCGCGACGCCAGCACCGCCGAGCCGGTCGCGCCCAAGCGCACCGAGCACGTCGACGACTTCGCGGGTCTCGGCTTTGGCAAGATCGAACTGTAAACTTCAAGACCGGATGCTCTCAGG
>JBJERT010000003.1:0-11888 GCA_051882435.1 Faecalibacterium sp. | reverse complement strand
TGAAAAGCTTTTTCGGTTCCTTTTTCTCGAAAAAGGAACAAAAACTATGCTTCCGCACCCTCATATCCGACCATCAGGCCGCCCAGCTCGGCATAGTAGCTGCACAGCGCGCCGCAGGGGACGATCTGTATCTGCGCGCCCTCAAAGATGGCGCGGAGCATCAGGCGCAGGCGGTCCGCGGCCTGCTGATTGTCACAATGAGCGATGCAGCATTTGCCGCCCGTATAGCCGCGGGACTTCATTTCCAGCACGATGCGCTCCAGCGCGCCGTGCTCGCCGCGCACTTTGCCCAGTACCTCCAGTTCCCCGGCAGCGCTGGCCTGTCCCACGACCCGGATGCCCAGCATGCGGGCAAAGGTGGCGACGGCGGGGCTGACCCGGCCGTTGCGCGCCAGATTCGCCAGCGACTCCAGCGAAAACAGCAGGTGTGTGCGCCGATGATAGGCCCGGATCTCCTCACAGATGGCGTCGAACGCCAGCCCGCTCCGGGTCAGCTCGTGCAGCTTTTCGGCCAGCATGGCCACCTCCGGCCCGGCCGAAAGGCTGTCCAGAACAAATACCCGCGCGCCTGGGTGCTCGGCCTCATATTCCTCACCGGCCAGAAGCGCCGCGTTGTAGCTGCCGGAAAGGGTGCCCGTGATGGTCACGATGAACACCTGATCCGCGCCCTCACAGGCGGCCAGCCAGTCGCTGACGTTGGGGCAGGAGGTGCTGGTGCGGCCTTTGTAGGTGCGCAGCGTCTGGGCCATGGCGACGGCATCCACCGCGGCGGTGTCCAGATACTCCTGCTCGTCAGTGATGATCTTGAGCGGCACGCAAGTGAGGTCTGCCCCCGGCAGTTCGTAGAGATTCGAGGAAGAATCCACAAGGATACGGGTTTTCAGCATGGTCATTTCTCCTATCCGGCTCCCCGCGGGGGCCGCAAATTTACACAACTCGGGCCTGTGGCCGGGGCAGGCGCGCCGCCGACGCAGTTCCACACTGGTATCCTATCAGTTTTTGAAAAACTTGTCAACCGGATTTCACAACTCTTTCACGGTTTGTGAAAACTTTTTCCGCCGCGCCCCGTTGACCCCGCCCTCAAAATGCGCTATACTTGCACTATGAAAGAAGAAACGAAACGCCGCGTTGCGGCCTGTGCTGCCGGGTTTGCCCTCCCGCGGTACGACAAGATCCCTCAGATGGGGCTGTATCTGGACCAGACGGTGCAGTACGTCAACAGCTTTTTTGCCGGGTTCCCGGGTGTGGAGCTGACCCCTTCGATGGTCAGCAACTACGTCAAAAAGGGGGTCATCGGCCACCCGGTCAAAAAGAAATATACCCGCGAGCAGATCGCCTCGCTGCTGTACATCGTCGTGTCCAAAACGGTGCTGTCGCTGGAGAACATCCATACGCTGCTTCGGATGCAGCGTGCGCATTGTTCCGCGGCGATGGCCTATGATTCCTTTTGCGACGAGCTGGAGACCTGCCTGCCCTATGTGTTCGGGCTGCAAAAGAGCGTTGCGCCGCTGCCGGATGCGGTGAACGACGAGCGCTTCCTGCTGCGGAGCACCATCCTTTCCGCCGCCAACAAGATGTATCTGGACTGCTGCTTTGCCGCGCTCCATCAGGAAGAGGCCCTCTGGCCGGATATCCTGCCGGACCTGCAATAGAGCGGCGGCCCTCTCGCACGCAAACAAAAACCAGCCCCCGCGGCTTTTCTGCGGGGGCTGGCTGTTTTTATCAGGAGTTCACGTTTCCGGTCGTTCCTGCGCGGGGGAAGCGGCGGCGTCTTTTTCCGCATCGCCGAACTGGTCATGATACTCTGTCAGCAGCTCGGTCTGCTCATTGTGCGCAAGGCCATGGATGACCAGCTTTTTGACGATATCGTAGATCACCGCGAACAGCGGTACGCCGATGATCATGCCCACGAAGCCCCACAGTCCGCCGAACAGGAGGATGGCGAACAGCACCCAGAAGCTGGAAAGGCCGGTGCTGTTGCCCAGGATCTTGGGGCCGATGATATTGCCGTCGACCTGCTGCAGGACCAGCACGAACAGCACGAACCACAGCGCCTTGATGGGGCTTTGGATCAGGATGAGCAGCGTGGCGGGCACCGCGCCGATGAACGGCCCGAAGAAGGGGATGATGTTGGTCACACCGATGATGACCGAGACCAGCAGCGCGCTGGGGAATTTGAACAGCAGGCAGGCGAAATAGCACAGCACACCGATGATCGCCGAATCCAGGATCTTGCCGTTGATGAATCCGCCGAACATCCGGTCCGCATACCGGATCTCCTCCAGCACCAGATCGGCCCACTGAGGTTTGAGGAGACTGCACAGGACAAGCTGGCCCTGCTTGGCAAAACGCTTGCGGCTGGCCAGAAGGTACACCGCCACCACCAGACCGATGAACAGATTCTTCAGCACCGTCACGATGTTGATCACGCCGGTGCCCACGCCGCTGACGATGTTCTGCATGGAAGGCACGAGCTTGGTCTTGACCCAGTTGTCCAGCATTTCGGTGGCTGTGTCATACAGTTCCTCAATACCGGCGAGGATCTCCTGATTCTCCGTGAAAAATTCCTGCGTGGAGATCCATGTAAGAAAGCGGTCGATATTCCGTTGAGCGGTATAGTACAGCGTGGTGACGCTGGTGATGAGCTGCGGAATGATCATCATGAGCAGCGCATACACCACCAGGAACCCGAACAGCATCGTTGCTGTGACCGCCAGCGGCATGGCCGCACGCTTTGCCTTGTCGGGCAGGATATGCCGCAGAAACCCCTCTGCCCAGTTGCACACGGGTTTGAGCAGATAGGCGATCACGGCGCCGTAGATAAACGGCATCAGGATGCCTGTCAGCACCGAAACGGCGTTCCCGAGGCCATCGAAACGGTAGATAAAGAAGAAAAACAGGATGCTGAGACTGATCGCGCCGGCCCCGGCGAACATGCCGTACAGGTATGGCTTGATGTGCGGTTTTCGATTCATCATGAAAGACTCCATTCCCCCGCGGGGGAAGCGGAGCCTCTCCCGCGGCATTCCCTGCGGTGCTGTGCCGCGGCGCGGGGCGCGCCAGAACCATCACGCCCGTGCTCGAAAGGATGCAGTACCGCTCTTATACTTTGTTGCTCCGGCGCCAGATGTGCATTTTGTCCGCCGCGGCGATCAGCTCCTCGCGGAAATCCGGGTGCGCGATGCTGATGATGGCCTCGGCCCTCTGCCAGGCGGACAGGCCCTTGAGGTTGATGCAGCCGTACTCGGTGCAGAGATACTGCACGTTGGCACGGGTGTCGGTGATGATGCTGCCGGTCTCCAGCGTGGGGCGGATGCGGCTCTCGAGCTTGCCGGTCTTTTTGTTCATGAACGTGGAGGACAGGCAGATGAAGCTCTTGCCGCCGTGGGACAGGTACGCGCCCAGAACGAAATCCAGCTGTCCGCCCGCGCCGGAAATGTGGCGCACGCCCGCGCTCTCCGCGTTCACCTGACCGAACAGGTCCACATCCACCGCGTTGTTGATGGAGATGAAGTTGTCCAGCGCCGAGATGCTGCGGATGTCGTTGGTGTAGTCCACCGGGGCCGACAGGCATTCCGGGTTGTCGTTCAGATAGTCGTACATCTTCTGCGTGCCCGCGCCAAAGGCGTAGACCTGACGGCCCTTGTCGATCTGCTTGCGGCTGCCGTTGATCTTGCCCGCTTTGGCGATATCCACAAAGGCATCCACATACATCTCGGTGTGGACGCCCAGGTCCTTCAGATCGCTCTGGGCGATCAGGCCGCCGATGGCGTTGGGCATGCCGCCGATGCCCAGCTGCAGGCAGGCACCGTTGGGGATCTGGGGCACCACGAGGTTCGCCACAGCCATGTCCACTGCGGACGCTGCGCCGGGAGCCGCCATCTGGGCGATGGGCGGGTTGCTGCCCTCGACGATGCCGGTGACCTGAGAGACATGGATGCCGTTCTCGGTGCCACCCAGGCAGCGGGGCATGTTCTGATTGACTTCAACGATGATCTTCTTTGCCTTTTCGCAGACTGCGCCCAGATGAGAGGCGCAGGGACCGAAGTTGAAGTAGCCGTGGGCGTCCATGGGAGCGACCTGAAAGACCGCCACATCCAGCGGATCGGCGCTGTCCCGGTAATAGCGCGGCAGCTCCGAATAGCGGATGGGCGCGTAGAAGGAGAACCCCTGCGCGATGGCCTTGCGCTCGATGCCGCCCATGTGCCAGCTGTTCCAGGTCATATGCGCGGCGGGGTCATCGATCTGGAAGATCTCCGGCACCCACATCAGGATGCCGCCGCGGAAGTTGACGTTCTCCAGCTCCGGCAGGCGCGCGGCGATGGCGGCGTCCACGGCCACCGGCGTGTTGACGGTCCAGCCGTAGTCCACCCAGTCGCCGCTCTTGACCAGGGCAGCGGCCTGCTGCGCGGTCATCCGCTTGTTCGCGTACAGTTCCATAAAGTCCATTATAAACCTTCCTCTCATTTTATAGTGTAAAGGAATTGTAAATTCTTACGATCCCTTTCGGAACAGGAAAAAATACAGTGCAGGAAATTTCCAAAATGTTCAAATTCTGCACACAGGCCCCTCACCTTTGTGCGATAGAATAGACCTGTCAAGTTAGTTATAACATTAACAAAGTGAGAAATCAATCTTTTGGGAGCAAAAAAGTGCCGCGTTGGCATAATTTATAAAATTGTACGAAAAACGGGGAGATTCTTTGTCGGCCAAAAGGCCGAAAAATGCGAAAAAATACTTGATAAAATTTTGACGATGTGGTTTACTAGTAGTGTCGAAGGACAGCACAGGACCGCGCCGCAAAGCTCGTCTAAAATTTAACGAGTGACTGCCGGGCCGTATCCGGTCCTTGCAGCTCACGCCGGAAAGTGCTATCATGGCAGGACCACAACGCGCTTTTCGGAGCGCCCAAGGAGGTTTCGCACCATGCAAACAGCCATTTATCCCGGCTCGTTCGACCCGGTCACGCGGGGGCATCTGGATATCATCAAGCGTGCCGCCAAGATCAACGATCACCTGATCGTGGCCGTGCTCATCAACAGCGCCAAGCATCCGCTTTTTACCGTGGAGGAACGGGTGGAGCTGCTGCGCGAGTGCTGCAAGGGCATCCCCAATGTCTCGGTCGAGAGCTTCGACGGCCTGACCGTCGAGTTCGCCAAAAAGCGCCATGCTTCGGTGATGGTGCGGGGGCTGCGGGCGGTGACGGATTTCGAGAACGAGATCCAGCTCGCGCAGACCAACCACGCCCTGATGCCCGGCATCGAGACCATGTTCCTGGCCACCAGCATCAAGTGGAGCTATCTGTCCTCCACCATCGTCAAGGAGGCTGCCCGCTACGGCAGCGACATCGGCAAGTTCGTCACCCCCAACGTGGAGCAGGCCGTGAACGCAAAGTTCGCGCATCTGCGTCAGATCGGAGAAGAATGAGCCGCATCCCTCAGGAAAAAATGCCGCAGGCATTTTGGATATCGCTTGTACCCGAATACACACATACACAAATGATCAGGAGGCTATTCAAATGAAGAAGATCGTTATCGCATCTGCATGCCGCACCGCTATCGGCAAGTTTGGCGGCACCCTCGCGAACGTCCCCGCTGCTGAGCTGGGCTCCATCGTCATCAAGGAAGCCATCGACCGCGCCGGCATCAAGCCCGAGCAGGTCGACCAGGTCTACATGGGCTGCGTCATCCAGGCTGGTCTGGGCCAGAACGTCGCCCGTCAGGCTTCTCTGAAGGCTGGCCTGCCCATCGAGACCCCCGCTGTCACCGTCAACGTGGTCTGCGGCTCCGGTCTGAACTGTGTCAACATGGCCGCTCAGATGATCGAGGCGGGCGACGCGGACATCGTGGTCGCCGGCGGCATGGAGAACATGGACATGGCTCCCTTCGCTCTGATGAAGGCCCGCTACGGCTACCGCATGGGCGAGAACAAGCTGGTGGATACCATGGTCAACGACGCTCTGTGGGATGCCTGCGGCAACAACGTCCACATGGGCGTGACCGCTGAGAACATCTGCTCCGACGAGAAGTTCCAGCAGAAGTACGGCTACAGCCCCATCACCCGCGAGATGCTGGACGAGTTCGCTTACAACAGCCAGGTCAAGGCGGACAAGGCCATCAAGGACGGCGCCTTCAAGGAGGAGATCGTTCCCGTGGTCATCAAGGGCAAGAAGGGCGACACCGTGTTCGATACCGATGAAGGCCCCCGTCTGAGCGCTCCCGAAGTGCTGGCCAAGCTGAAGCCCGCCTTCAAGAAGGACGGCATCGTCACCGCCGGCAACTCCTCCGCCATCAATGACGGCGCTGCCGCTGTGGTCGTCATGAGCGAGGAGAAGGCCAAGGAGCTGGGCATCACCCCGATGGCTACCTGGGTCGCAGGCGCTCTGGCCGGTGTGGAGCCGGAGGTCATGGGCCTTGGCCCCATCGCTGCCACCAAGAAGGTCATGGCCAAGACCGGCCTGACCGTGGCCGACATGGACCTCATCGAGGCCAACGAGGCATTTGCCGCTCAGTCCATCGCGGTCGGCGAGGCTCTGGGCTTTGACCAGTCCAAGCTGAACGTCAACGGCGGTGCCATCGCTCTGGGCCACCCGGTCGGCGCTTCCGGCTGCCGCATCCTGGTCACCCTGCTGTACGCCATGAAGCATCGCGGTGCCAAGAAGGGCCTGGCTACCCTGTGCATCGGCGGCGGCATGGGCTGCGCCACCATCGTTGAGATGGATTGATCCCCGACCCCGCACAGTCCCGGGCAGGGGAGAGGTTCGAGCCTCTGCCCGGGGGCTGTTTATAAAAAATGATAAGAATCTGAATGGAGGTTTTCCCAATGGCTTTTGTAAAAACCGAGGTGCAGGGTGCCGTTGAGATCATCACGATCGACCGTCCCAAGGCACTGAACGCGCTGAACCCCGAAGTTCTGGCGGACCTGAAGGCTGCTTTCGAGGCGGTGGATCAGGAGACCATCCGCTGCATCGTGCTGACCGGTGAGGGCGACAAGAGCTTCGTCGCGGGCGCAGACATCGGCAGCATGAGCACCATGACCAAGGCGGAGGGCGAAGCCTTCGGCAAGCTGGGCAATGATGTGTTCCTCATGATCGAGAGCTTCCCCATCCCCGTCATCGCGGCGGTCAACGGTTTCGCCCTGGGCGGCGGCAATGAGCTGGCCATGAGCTGCGATATCCGTCTGTGCTCCGACAACGCGGTCTTTGGCCAGCCGGAGGTCGGTCTGGGCATCACCCCGGGCTTCGGCGGCACCCAGCGTCTGGCCCGTCTGGTGGGCATGGGCATGGCAAAGCAGCTGGTCTATTCCGCGCTGAACATCAAGGCGGACGAGGCTCTGCGCATCGGCCTGGTCAACGCGGTGTATCCGCAGGCCGAGCTGATGGAGAATGCCCTGAAGCTGGCGGGCAAGATCGCCAAGAACGCCCCCATCGCGGTGCGCAACTGCAAGAAGGCCATCAACGAGGGCATCAGCCTGCCCATCGAGAAGGCCGTGGAGGTGGAGGAGAAGCTGTTTGGCGACTGCTTCGAGACCCACGATCAGCAGGAGGGCATGGCCTGCTTCCTCTCCCGTGAGAAGCCGAAGCCCAAGGCTGTGTTCACCAACAACTGAATCCTTTCGCAGGGGGCCGGAGTTTCCGGCTGCGTTTCCCCCGGACGTTCCACCGGCCCCTTGCATTTTTTTGATGAATGACCGCTGAAAAACGCATTATATAAAAAGGAGAGATTTCCTATGAAGATCGGTGTTATCGGCGCTGGCACCATGGGCCAGGGCATCGCAAAGGCATTCGCTCAGGTCGAGGGCAATACTGTCGCTCTGTGCGACATCAAGCAGGAGTGGGCTGAGAACGGCCTGAAGAAGATCAAGGGCGGCTACGACAAGCTGGTCGCCAAGGGCAAGATGCCCCAGGAGAAGGCCGACGCCATCGTCGCCGCTATCACCCCGGGCCTCAAGGAGGATCTGTGCGCGGACTGCGACCTGATCGTTGAGGCTGCCTTTGAGGATATGAAGGTCAAGCAGACTACCTTCGGCGAGCTGGACAAGCTGTGCAAGCCCGAGTGCATCTTTGCTTCCAACACCTCCTCTCTGTCCATCACCGAGATCGGCAAGGGCCTGAGCCGTCCGCTGATCGGCATGCACTTCTTCAACCCCGCTGACCGCATGAAG
The DNA here is from genome assembly GCA_051882435.1 of Faecalibacterium sp. Lineage (GTDB taxonomy): Bacteria > Bacillota > Clostridia > Oscillospirales > Ruminococcaceae > Faecalibacterium. The sequence goes on along the minus strand of JBJERT010000003.1, from coordinate 3,725 downwards.
CTCATCGAGGTCATCGCAGGCTGCAATACCCCCGCTGAGACCGTCGAGAAGATCAAGGAGATCTCCGTCGCCATCGGCAAGCAGCCGGTCCAGGTCAACGAGGCCGCTGGCTTTGTCGTCAACCGCATCCTGATCCCCATGATCAACGAGGCCGCCTTCATCAAGATGGAGGGCGTTTCCAACATCGCTGGCATCGACGCCGCCATGAAGCTGGGCGCCAACCACCCGATGGGACCCCTGGAGCTGGGCGACTTTATCGGTCTGGACATCTGCCTGGCCATCATGGACGTCCTGTACAAGGAGACCGGCGACAGCAAGTACCGTGCCTGCCCGCTGCTCCGCAAGATGGTCCGCGGCGGCAACCTGGGCTGCAAGACCGGCAAGGGCTTCTACGTCTATAATGCAGACCGCACCAAGACCCCGGTCGACGAGCTGTAATTTGTCACATCGTTTCTCCCGGCCGGGAAACATCGGCCGGGAGGAATTTGTTTGCATCGCGCAGCCCCGGGCTGCCCGGTCACGAAACAAAACCAAACCCGTTAGGAGGATATAGCGATGGATTTTACTCTGTCCAAGCAGCAGCAGATGGTGCAGAAGATGTACCGCGAGTTTGCTGAGAACGAAGTCAAGCCCCTGGCCAAGAAGGTCGACGCGGAGGAGTACTTCCCCAAGGAGACCGTCGAAAAGATGGCAAAGCTGGGCATGATGGGCATTTATTTCCCCACTGAGGTCGGCGGTGCAGGCGGCGACGTGCTGTCCTACGTCATGGCAGTCGAGGAGCTGAGCAAGGTCTGCGGCACCACAGGCGTCATCCTGTCTGCCCACACCAGCCTGTGCGCCGCGCCCATCTATGAGAACGGCACCCCCGAGCAGAAGGCCAAGTACCTGCCCAAGCTGTGCAGCGGCGAGTGGCTGGGCGCGTTCGGCCTGACCGAGCCGGGTGCCGGTACCGATGCGCAGGGCCAGCAGACCGTGGCGGTCGAGAAAGACGACTGCTGGGTCCTGAACGGCTCCAAGATCTTCATCACCAACGCCGGTTTTGCGGATGTGTTCATCATCATCGCGGTCACGGATAAGGTCGTGGACAAGAAGGGCCGCACCAACAAGCTCTGCTCCGCTTTCATCGTGGAGCGCACCGACCCGGGCTTCAAGGTCGGCAAGCCGGAGGACAAGATGGGCATCCGCGGCTCCTCTACCTGCGAGCTGATCATGGAAGACTGCGTCATTCCCAAGGATCGTATGCTGGGCGTGCGCGGCCGCGGCTTCCAGCTGGCCATGGCGACGCTGGACGGCGGCCGTATCGGCATCGCCTCCCAGGCGCTGGGTATCGCAGAAGGCGCCATCGACGAGACTGTCGCTTACGTCAAGGAGCGCAAGCAGTTCGGCCGCAGCATCTCCGCGTTCCAGAACACCCAGTTCGAGCTGGCCGAGATGAAGGCCCGCGTGGATGCCGCCAAGTATCTGGTCTATGCCGCTGCCCAGAAGAAGCAGCAGGCCATGAACGGCACCAAGGTGCGTTACAGCGTCGAGGCTGCCGAGGCCAAGCTGGTGGCCAGCCGCACCGCCAGCGACGTGACCCGCCGCTGCCTGCAGCTGTTCGGCGGTTACGGCTACACCCGTGACTACCCCATCGAGCGCATGATGCGTGATGCCAAGATCACCGAGATCTACGAGGGCACCAGCGAAGTGCAGATGATGGTCATTTCCGGCGCGCTGCTGAAGTAAGGAGGCAAGATTTACAATGAAAGCAATCGTTTGTGTCAAGCAGGTCCCCGATACCTCCGGCAAAGTGGCCGTCAAGCCCGACGGAACTCTGGACCGCGCCTCGATGGCGACCATCACCAACCCCGATGACCTGAACGCTCTGGAGGCTGCCCTCAAGCTGAAGGACGCCACCGGCTGCGAGGTCGTTGTCATTACCATGGGCCCCCCGCCGGCCGAGGGCATGCTGCGCGAGCTGCTGGCCCGCGGCGCGGACCGTGCCGTGCTGGTCTCCGGCCGTGAGTTCGGCGGTTCCGATACTTTTGCTACCAGCCAGATCCTGGCCGCTGCGGTCAACAAGATCGGTGTCGGCCCCGAGGATATCGTGTTCTGCGGCCGTCAGGCCATCGACGGCGATACCGCCCAGGTCGGCCCCCAGATTGCCGAGAAGCTGCACCTGCCTCAGGTCACCTATGTGGCCGATATCCAGAAGGAGGGCAACAGCCTGACCGTCAAGCGTATGCTGGAGGACGGCTACATGATGGTCAAGGTCCAGACCCCCTGCCTGCTGACCTGCATCAAGGAGCTGAACCAGCCCCGTTATATGAGCGTCAACGGCATCTTCACCTGCTACGACAAGCCGATGGAGGTCTACGATTACAACGCTCTGAAGGATGACCCGCTGATCGAGGTGGACACCATCGGTCTGAAGGGCTCCCCCACGAACGTGTTCAAGTCCTTCACTCCTCCGCAGAAGGGCGCAGGCACCATGCTGACGGGTGAGGACGTTGCCGCCCAGTTGGCCGGCATCCTCGCCAAGAAGCACGTGATCTGATGAAAGGAGCATAGGATTACAATGGCTGATTTTAACGAGTACAAAGGCGTCTGGGTCTTTTGTGAGCAGCGCCAGGGCGCACTGATGTCCACTGATTTTGAGCTGGTCAGCGAGGCCCGCAAGCTGGCGGACGAGCTGAACTGCGAGGTCACCGGCCTGCTGCTGGGCGACGACGTGGATGGCATCGCCAAGGAGCTGGGCGGCTACGGCGCGGACAAGGTGCTGGTCTGCAACAGCCCCCTGCTGAAGGAGTACACCACCGACGCATACGCCAAGGTCGTGTGCGATATGGTCAACGAGTATAAGCCCGAGGTCCTGCTCATCGGTGCTACCAACATCGGCCGCGACCTCGGCCCCCGCTGCGCGGCCCGTCTGCACACCGGCCTGACCGCGGATGCTACGCATCTGGATGTGGACACCGCCAAGTATGTGGACTTCCTGAAGGAAAGCTCCACCATCGACCTGTCCAAGCAGACCTTTGATTATGAGGACCGCAACCTGAAGATGACCCGTCCGGCATTCGGCGGCCACCTGATGGCGACCATCATCTGCCCGCGTTTCCGCCCGCAGATGTCCACCGTCCGTCCCGGCGTTATGAAGAAGGCGCCTTTCGACGCAGCCAAGGCCGAGGCCTGCGAGGTGTTGCATCCCGCGTTCTCTCTGACTGCGGAGGATATCAAGACCGAGGTCCTGAGCGTGGAGAAGGCCGCCACCAAGCTGGTCGACCTGATCGGCGCGGATGTGATCGTTTCCGTGGGCCGCGGCATCAGCAAGGACGTCGAAAAGGGCATCGCTCTGGCAGAGCAGCTGGCTGCCGCTCTGGGCGGCGGCGTGGTCGGCGCATCCCGTGCCGTCACCGATGCGGGCTGGATGACCAGCGACCACCAGGTCGGCCAGACCGGCAAGACCGTCCATCCGAAGGTCTATGTTGCTCTGGGCATCTCCGGCGCGATCCAGCACACGGCTGGCATGCAGGATTCCGAGTGCATCATCGCCGTCAATAAGAACGAGTCTGCGCCCATCTTCGGCGTGGCCGATTACGGCATCGTGGGCGACCTGTTCAAGGTCGTGCCCGACCTCATCAAGGAAATCGAGGCTGCCAAGGCGGCTCAGTAAAGCTCCCTGTGTTTGAGGACTGAAAGCGAGATAGAACCCCCGTTCTGTGCGGTTTGCATGGGACGGGGGTTTT
>JBJERT010000002.1:0-2443 GCA_051882435.1 Faecalibacterium sp. | reverse complement strand
AAAAAGGAACAAAACTCAGTCCTCCAGATAGCAGATGCGCCCGCTCTCCACGCCGCGGATGCCGAGACCCGGGGCGTCGGAGACGGTGATGTCCTTTTCGCGGAACTCCGCGCCGCCCAGAATGGGGTCCTCGCGACAGAGCACAGGGCCATCGAGGTCCACGCGGGTGATGACCTGTTTTGCACAGGCCAGCTCCACCGCCGCATTGACCGAGATTTTGGCCTCCAGCATGCAGCCGATCATGCACTCCACCCCGCAGATCTCGGCCGCGGAAGCGATGCGCAGGGCGTTGGTGATGCCGCCGCACTTCATCAGCTTGATGTTCAGCAGGTCGGCCGCGCGCATTTGCAGGATGCGCAGGGCATCCGCCGGGCTGAACACGCTCTCGTCCGCCAGCACCGGCACGTCGCTGTGACGGGTGACATACTGCATGCCCTCAAGGTCCGCCGCGGGAACGGGCTGCTCTACGAACTCGATCTCCAGTCCCTTCTCCTGCATCTGATTCAGGAGCCGCACCGCCTGACGGGCGTTCCACGCCTGATTCGCGTCGATGCGGATGCGCACCCCGCCGCCCACGGCCTGACGCACGGCAGTCAGCCGCGCCACATCCAGCGCCGGGTCCGCGCCCACCTTGACCTTGAGGCAGTCGTAGCCCCGCGCCACCGCGCTGCGGGCGTCGCGAGCCATCTCCTCCGGCGGGTTGACGCTGATGGTCAGGTCCGTGACCAGTGTGCGCCGCGCGCCGCCCAGCATCCGATAGACCGGGGCGTTCCACCGCTGGCCCAGCAGGTCCCAAAGCGCCATATCCACCGCCGCTTTGGCGCTGGTGTTGTGGACCAGCGCTTTCTGCACCGCGGCGGTCAGGCTCTCGAACTCGTCGATGTCGTGCCCGACGATGGCCGGGGCGATGTGCTCCCGGATGGCGCCGACGATCGCGCCGGTGGTGTCCCCCGTGATCACGCCGGTGGGCGGCGCTTCGCCGTAGCCGACCGCACCGGTATCGGTGTGCAGCTCCACCACCACGTCCTCCACGCTGTTCACGGTGCGCAGCGCCGTCTTGAACGGCACCCGCAGCGGCACCGAGATGCGCCCCAAACGAACCTGTGTGATCTTCATCCCGCTGTTTCCTCCCCTGCCCTGCGCTCAGCCCCGCGGCATGGCCGGGGCCAGCTTCTGATAGGCGATGCGCGGCGTGCCGTCGGCCACATGGATGATGCCGCACCGGGTAAAGCCGTTTTTCTCCAGCACCCGCTGCATGGGCTTGTTGTCCGCGTGGGTGTCCGCCCGCAGGCTCTCGCAGTGCTCCAGACACCATTCCAGCACCTGCGTGCCTACGCCGCGGCGCAGGCCCGCCGATGCCAGCCGATGCACCGTGCCATAGGGCAGCGTATCGTTCAGCCACGCGCCGTCCTCGATGCTCGTATAGGTCGGGTCCTCGCCCAGAACAAAGGCGAACACGGCCTCCATCCGGCCATTGATAAGATAGACGAACAGGCGGTTGGTCAGGATATCCTGCTCGATCAGCTCCCGCGAGGGGTAGCTGCTGCCCCACTGAGACGGATTGCCCGCCTCGGCCATGACCGCACGGGCACGGTCATAAATCTTCATGATCTGATCCACGTCAGATCGGGTCGCTCCACGAAACATCCAAGTACCACCCTCTTATTATTGTATGCGCCGCCGGGGCGCACCCTTCCATAATACGCTCATTATACTACATTTTGCCCGAAAACGCCAGTTTTTGGCGCAAAAAACTGGCGACAAGCAAAAAAGCAGGGCGTATCGCACTTTTTGCGGTACGCCCTGCCGGCGCTGCGGGGAAAACGGCTCAGGCACGGGGCCGGCGCGCGCACCGCTGGGTGCGGTACTCGCGGGGGCTGAGGCCATAGCGTTCGTGGAACAGGCGGTAAAAATAGCTGGTGTTCTCGTAGCCTACCTGCGTGATGATCTGCTGGATGTTCATGTCGCTGCGCCGCAGCAGGCGGGCAGCGGTCTCCATGCGGTGGCGCTGGAGCAGCTCCTTGTAGGTGCGCCCGGTCTGGGTGCGGACGCACTCGCTGACGTAGGCCAGCGACACGCCGTATTCCCGGGCCACATTGGAAAGGCTGGCCTCGCGGTAGTTGGTAGTGATCTCCCGGAGCGCCGCCTGCACCAGCTCGTCCCGGCTGATGGCCCCGGAGCGCGTCTCCGAGGGGGAAGTTCGGGTCTGTGCCATAGTTGTAATTTCCTCCACTCATGCTCAGCAGGCAGGGGGACAGGGGGATGCCGGACCTGTGCCGAACGGGTTCTGGCGCGCGGTTCGCGCCCTTTCATGAAGGTATACGAAATACAGACCCGAACTATTGCGCGGAAGTCACCAATTTTGGAAATATTTTTTGGTGGGGGCAAAGGGACGAGACGGGGGTTTTTGTTCCTTTTTGAAAAAAGGAACCGAAAAACTTTT
>JBJERT010000001.1:0-2483 GCA_051882435.1 Faecalibacterium sp. | reverse complement strand
TTCCTTTTTCTCGAAAAAGGAACAAAAACCCCGCGTGATTGTTTTGCAGACATAAATGTGATAAGATAACCCTGACCGATCTCAAACAGAAGGGAGCGATGCCAATGCTGACCATCACACTGCTGGGCACGGCAGCCACGATGCCCCTGCCAGACCGTGCGCTGACCGCTGCTGTGGCCGAGTGCGCCGGCCATAGCCTGTTGTTCGACTGCGGCGAGGGGACTCAGGCAGCGGCCCGCCGTGCGGGGGTCAATCTGATGCGGCTGGACGCCATCTGCCTGACCCACTATCATGGGGACCATACCTTTGGCCTGCCGGGTCTGCTGCAAACGCTGGCCTGTCAGGGCAGGACCCGGCCTCTGGCGATCTTTGGGCCGGAGGGCATGGAGATGAGCTTTGCTCCGCTGCGCGCGCTGGCGGGGCCGCTGCCCTATGCAGTGCATCCTCAGCAGCTCGGAACATCGCCGGTCCGCCTGCAAGACCTTGCCTCCGGCTGGCCGGAGGGCGCGCAGCTCCTGCCGGTACCGACACGGCACCGTGTTCCCAGCCGGGGCTATTGCCTCCATCTGCCAAGGGCCGGGAGGTTTCTGCCCGAACAGGCCCGTGCGCAGGGCGTTCCGGTCTGCGCGTGGAAACGTCTCCAGCAGGGCGAGGCCGTGGCGCTGGAAGATGGCCGTGTGATCCGGCCCGGGCAGGTCCTGGGCCCGGCCCGGCGGGGCCTGCGCTTTGTTTTTTCGGGGGACACCGCGCCCTGTGCCGCGCTGGAACAGGCCGCGCGCGGCGCAGACCTGCTCATCTGCGACGCGACCTATCCCTCCGAGGAGCATGCGGCGCAGGCGCGGCAGTATGGCCACAGCACGTTTGACCAGAGCGCGGCGCTGGCAGCCCGTGCGGGCGCTCGCAGGCTGTGGCTGGCGCACTATTCGCCCATCATCACCGACCCCGAGGCGGCGCTGCCTGCCGCGCAGGAAATCTTCCCGACGGCGGAGTGCGGCTTTGACGGAAAACAGCTTGTGCTGCATTTTGAGGAGGAAGAAGCATGAACCCGCACATTGCGCTGGAATCGGGCGCGGAAGTGCTGTTGGATGCGCTCCGCGCGGCGGGCTTTTCCGCCTATGCGGTGGGCGGCTGCGTCCGGGACAGCCTTCTGGGCCAGTCCCCGAACGACTGGGACCTGTGCACCAGCGCCCTGCCGCAGCAGGTGCTGGAGCTGTTCGGACCGGAGTGCTGCATCCCCACCGGATTACAGCACGGGACTGTCACGGTCCGTCAGGGAAACCGGCTGTATGAGGTCACGACATTCCGCACCGAGGGAAGCTATTCGGATGGCCGCCACCCCGATCAGGTCACATTCGTGCCGGATGTGCGGGAGGACCTTGCCCGGCGTGATTTTACCATCAATGCGATGGCTTATGATAAGGAAGAAGGCCTGATCGACCCTTTCGGCGGCCAGCGGGACCTGCTTGCCCTGCGGGTCGTGCGGGCAGTAGGGGAGCCGGAGAGGCGCTTTGAAGAGGACGGTCTGCGCATCCTGCGACTGTACCGTTTTGCTGCGCGGTTCGGTTTTGCGGTGGACCCGGCCACGGATGCTGCGGCCCGGGCACTGCGGGGGCGGCTGCGCTGCGTTTCGGCGGAGCGCATTCTGGAGGAGCTGAGCAAACTTCTTTGCGCGCCGCGGCCCGGTCTGTGGTTGCAGCCGGAGATCGTGGAGACGCTTTTCCCGGAGCTGGAACCGTTGCGCCTGCCGCAGCAGTTCGGGCAGGTGCGGCAGGCAGTGGATACTGTGCCGCCGGAACTTCCGGTGCGTCTGGCTGCGCTGCTCCATCCGCTGGATGTGGCCGCGGCGCAGACGGTATTGCGGCGCCTGCGCTGCTCCAACGCCCTGCGGAAAGAGACCCTCTGCCTTCTGGGAGAACAGACTCTTATACCTGCGCAGGAGCCGCAGGCCCGGCGGGTGCAGGCGCGCCGTCTGCTGGGGCGGCTGGAGCCGGAAACCCTGCGGAGCCTGACCGCATTGTGCTCGGCGCTGCGTCCCGAAGAAGCGCCCGACCTGGCCGCGCTGCAAGCCGAGGCCGAAGCACTGGACGGGCAGAATGTATGCTGCCGTGTGGGGCAGCTGGCGGTCGATGGACGAGATCTGATGGCTTTGGGCATCCCGGCCGGTCCGGGGCTGCGCCGCGTGCTGGACGAGCTGCTGGAACAGGTGGTCACAGAGACCCTGCCCAACGAACAGGAGGCGCTGCTGGCGGCGGCAGGGCACAGGGAAGGTGTCTGAGACGAGGGTTTTGTTCCTTTTTTGAAAAAAAGGAACCGAAAAAACTTTTCAATCGCAAAACGCATGCGCGTTTTGCAGAGGGTTTATAAACAGACGTCAGGCGGGCGGCCAGCGTTTGCGCGCTCCCGCGCGCTGGGGCTGCGCCCGCTCAACAAAAGCGCCTTGACAATCGGTGCGTTGTGCGATAGGATATATCTACTTCATTAGT